>DAIUBX010000058.1:6646-10233 GCA_036846465.1 Bernardetia sp. | reverse complement strand
AACGAACGCTAGAAGAAAAAATAAATGGAGAACCTATAGTTTTGGTCAGAACTACTGGAATGGACGAACGAGGAATAAAAATAAGAGCGAGTGTTTGGGCAAAAGACCTTTCGACTTCTTTTGATATGTATTGTGATTTGATTAGAGATATAAAATACCGTTTTGATGAAGAGGGAATCAAAATGGGTGTTCCTCATCGCCATATTAGTCAAAGTTTTAATACAGAAATAGAAGCGATTTCTATAAATAAAAAAAATAAGTCAGAAGACTCAGAAAAGCAGTAAATCAAACAATTTGAAGAAGAGGTTGTTAATAGTGCAGGAGACCTTATAAAAGAGACTTGAAAAAAACAAGATTGAATATTTGGCATCAAATTTTCATATATCCTATTGACTGAGTAAACGATTCAGTCATTCTGACATAATCAAAAATTAGCTTTTAATAGATTTAATTTTAAAAATGTCAATTTGTCATAATCCTACATCAAAATGCTTTAAAATCATTTTGGTTCATAATTTGAATAATATAAGTCAAATGTAACTATGAATAGTCATACTAATAGTAACATTTATTTTAAAGAATCTTTTTATAATTTATTCCTTAATCACTTAAATTTTTATCAATTATGACACTTATAAAATATAGACCTAGTAACTCTTTTTTGCCTAACTCTTTTTCAGAATTTTTTGATCAAGATTTCCTTTCAAATGGATTGAACAAATTTGGTTCAGAACTTGTATTACCAGCTGTAAATATCAGCGAAAATGAAAATGAACATTTGATTGAAGTTTCGGCAGCAGGTTATACTAAAGACCAATTCAATATTGAAATGGAGGATAACAAACTCACTATTTCGGCAGAAATGAAGGAAGAAAAAGAAGAAAAATCTGATGAAAGTTCAGATAAAAAGTTTGATAAAAGTACAGCAAAAGAAGATAAGAAACAGACGTATTATTCTCGTCGTGAGTTCCGTTCTTCTTCATTCAAACGCTCATTTACACTTCCTAAGAATGTAGATAGCGAAAATATTGCAGCTTCGTATGAAAATGGAATTTTAAAATTAACTTTGCCTAAGAAAGATGAAGTAATCAATAAGAAAAAAGTAAATATTTCGTAACGAAATAACAGAAAATATATAATATAGAAAATTAGAAAATATTCAAGATCAACAGTAGTTAAGTTGTGAAATCCAAAAGAACCGTTTCATTGAAACGGTTTTTTTGTTCGATTTTATTTATTTATAAAAAAGCCAAACAAATATCTTGTATTTTTGTAGTCTTTATTATCAGTACACCTCCAAGGTGTCAGATAATTTGAGCTTTTTAACTGTACTGACACCTTTAAGGTGTCCGACAGAGTAATACCAAGGGGTATGTAATCCCAAGCTCACGTTATTCACTATTATTATCAAAAAAAATAATTTTCAAATGACTTTAGAAGAAGCACAAAAAACCGTTGATGACTGGATAAATAATCATGGAGTTCGATATTTCAATGAGCTTACCAATATGGCAATACTTACCGAAGAAGTGGGAGAAGTTGCCCGAATTATTGCCCGAAAATACGGAGAACAGTCATTTAAAGAATCCGACAAAGACAAAGAACTTTCAGACGAACTTGCTGATGTCTTGTTTGTGGTTATTTGTTTGGCAAATCAAACGGGCATAAATCTCACAGAAGCATTACAGAAAAATTTAGACAAAAAAACAAACCGTGATAGCACAAGACATAAAGAAAACGAAAAATTACAGTAAATTTTTATTTTATCAATCATCTATTTTTTTTATGAATCGCTTTTTTTCTACTTTTTGGTTTGTCTATTTTTATTTTTTTATTTTTTCTCTATCTGCTCAAGAACTTTTTCTGACAGCCAAATACAATGAAAATGGAGTTGCAGAACCCAATTTTACAAGTGATGAATGGAAAATTGATGCTATTGAAGGTAGTTTTTTGTACGTTTTATTTAGACAAGAAGAGGAAATTAGAACCCCCAAATTATACTTATTTATAGACAAAAAAATAACTATAGAAGGAAAAAAAACCTTTGAAGAATACGACAATAAAAAGATTTATATCAATAAAAAACGAAACTGGGCAGTTCTTCAATATACTTTTTTACAAGCAGGAGTTTATAAAATTTCGATAGCTGATGCTGATAAAAAAACAATTATTTCTAAAGAAATTACGATTAGCTATAAATCAAAAATTCTGTTTAGTGATGATTTGAATGAAGAAAAGTACCCTATTTCACACAAAAAAAACTTCAAGTTAGAAAAAGCAAAAGAAGGAATTTATATTTTTATAAAAGATGAAACTCCCTTCAATTCTCAATCTTTAAAAGTAGTAATTGAAAAACAAAACAAAGATGGGAACTATCAAAAATACACAGAAGAAACTTTTTTTATAGACAAAGAACTTCGTTTTTCATTTTTTGAGCAATCCTTTGAGTTAAAAGGAACTTATCGTATTTCTGTTTTCAAAGAAGATGAAATAGTTTTGGCAGTTGGTTTTTTGAAGGTAGTTTAAAATGATTTTAGACATCAATTCTCCAAATCTGAACAGCTAATTTAGCTAGATATTCTTGATAATCTACAATATGATTTGTATTCCATTCCAAATACTTTTCATTTAGTTGTTTAGTAAGTTGGTATTTACTTTTTTGATAAATTTCTCTCTTTATGTCAAAACTTTTATTAGAACATTCTCTGTTAAGATTATCTTCTAAAAGAGTATAATTTCCTAGTCTATAAACAAAATCTTGATGAACAGATTCAGAAATATCTTCATTCCATAATTTAGAATAACTTTCTGGCATGATATGCTCTAGCGTAGAGGGTTCTGTTAAGTCATTATAGGTTTGAGTAGATAATTTATTTTCTAGCTCTATAAAAATATATTTTATTAGTTGTTTTTCACTCTTAGAGTTTATTTTTTTCTGACTGAAATTTGCCTTAAAAATCGCATCATTTATATACAAAGAAGGATTCACTTCGATAAAAAACTCTCTTGCTGTTTTGATTTTTTGTTCTCTTATTTTGATAGCCACTTTATTATAAACTTTTTCCATTTCTTTAGGATTCGAACCACTAATGGCTGTATATCTAAAAGAAATGATGATACAATTACGCAATAACCTATTAAACTCATTAGTGGAAAAATGTTTATAAGCAGCTAAGAGTAACGGTTTTGTTTCTCTTGCTTGAAATAAATTCAATATCTGAACGTATTTTTGTCCTATTTTATTTTGAAACCAAAAACTATTGTTTGTTTTTTCTAAAGCAGAATATAATATAGCATAATCATCTAATTGTTCTAATAAATCAAATACATCTCTTCCTGTTTTGACCATAGGTTTGACTATCTTAAAGAGTTTTTGTCTATTCACTAGATTCTGTTTTGAGTTTAAGTAATCTCTCAAAAATGTAGGAAATGTTTTTAATCCTATTACATCAATTATCTTTTTCCATTTTTCTTTTGCAAAAGAAATATCTGTTTTTCCTCCCTCTGCAACCAAAGAAAACAAATAATTTTTGAGTAAGTCGGTCGAAGTCAATTCTACACCTCTAGAGTTTATAGTTTCAAAAACT
>DAIUBX010000058.1:2261-6636 GCA_036846465.1 Bernardetia sp. | reverse complement strand
GCACTCAAATCATCTTCTACAATTATTTCCATAAAAAGTAATTTATCTGCAATTATAGCATTCAAAAAATTTGCAACCTCTACTCCTTCAAAATTATCAGAAAAGTGGTTTTTTACTTTATTGTAAAAATATTCTTGTGCATCCCATAGCAATTTTTCAGACTCACTAAGTGTAAATACGTAATTTGGGTCTTCTAATTGTACAAGTTTAGATTGATAAAAATGATTATTATTCTCATTAAGTTTCAATTTACTAGAATAATGAAGAGAAACAGGATTTTTTTCACCCAAAAATTTACGTCTATTTATTTCTATTCGTTCCAAATTCTCCTCTTTTTCTTTCCCATTAGGCAACTCTAAATTAGTTTCTTTCAAAAATCTTATACTAGCAATGACAAGCAAACTTAGCGTTGCCAAACGCTGCTGTCCGTCAATGACTATATATTCTTTTTGCTGGGAAAATATATTTTGAAACACAACTGCCCCCATATAATGAGTAGAATTTTCTTGTATTATTTCTAAAATATCTTCCCATAAGTCTTCCCACTGCTCTTGTTTCCACGAATAATCACGCTGAAAATCAGGAACTTTATAGAGTTTTCCGTTTCCTATAATTTCGTTAAATGTTTTTGTATCTGCTTGTAATAAATTATTTCTACCCATATTTTATATGTTTTATTTCTATGTATTCCAAAGATACAAATTTCAAAAGTTAGTTTTCCCTCCATTCAAAAAATAATTTTCCTCTAAAAAATCATAATTCAAAATACTTAAATAGAGTAGAAAGTTAAAAAGTCTGTATCTTACCTTTTTTATTTCTGACTTTCAAAACTAACCTTACCACTTGTTGTTATTAGAGTTTTAATCCTAACAACACTACTTTTTTGCTTATGTCTTCCTACTCTACACACTTACTAGACTTTTCAAAAACCAATCAGTTTTCACAGTTATTTTTAGACTTCATTTCTCAAAAAGAAAGTCTAAGAGAATTTTATGGAAATTTGCCTCAACTAGAAGACTTTGAAAAACAAATTGAGTTAAAAATAGAAAGGCAAAGAAAAGATAAAAACTTAGACAATCATAGAAGAAAAGTTTTAGTAAATGCGTTGCAGAATCAATATAAAAACACAGAAAATCCACCAACAGAAACGATAAATTTATTACAAAAAGAAACCACTTTTACAGTTACGACAGGGCATCAACTCAATATTTATACAGGAACGCTTTATTTTCATTACAAAATTCAGACGGTCATTAATGCCTGTAAAATCTTAAAAGAAAAGTACTCAGAATTTGATTTTGTGCCTATTTATTGGATGGCAAGCGAAGACCACGACTTAGAAGAAATTGCATCATTCAATATGTTTGGAAAAAAATATACGTGGCAAACCAACCAAAAAGGAGCAGTTGGAAGAATGAATACAAAAGGCTTAAATAATTTAGGTTTCAAAGAAGAAAAGGCAAAAGAATTAGGAAAATTTTATAAAGAAGCAGAAACAAAAAACGAAAATCTAGCACAAGCAACACGAAATATTGTACATTCATTTTATCAAAAAGATAATTTAGTAATTTTAGATGGAGATGATGCAGCTTTAAAAAGATTATTTATTCCTATTATCAAAAATGAATTAGAAACACAAAATAGCCATTTACACATTGAAAAAAGTAGTGAAAAACTAAATGAGTTAGGATATAAAACGCAGGTTACACCACGAGAAATCAATCTTTTTTATTTAGAGGGTAATTTGAGAGAACGAATTATCAAAAATGACTCAAATAGTAATAAAGAAGATACATTTGAAATTCTGAATACAGCTATTACTTTTTCAGAATCAGAAATGATGGCTTTGGTAGAATCAAATCCAGAAAAATTTAGCCCTAATGTTGCCCTTCGTCCAGTTTATCAAGAAATTATTTTACCTAATCTTTCCTACACAGGAGGACCAGGCGAGCTGGCTTATTGGTTGCAATTAAAGTCTATGTTTGAGCATTTTAAAGTAGATTTTCCAATTCTTTTGCCTCGTAATTTTGTACTGTTTATTCCTAAAGTTATTCATCAAAAAATAACTAAAACAAACCTTTCTTTTGAAGATATTTTTAATTCTTTTGATACGCTTAGGATTGATTATGCCACAAAAAATGCAGAAAATGACGTTTTATTAGAAGAGGAAAGAAAGAATTTGGAATCTATTTTTGATAAAATTGAAGTAAAATCTATCAAAACAGATGTTTCTCTTCAAAAATCTATTGCAGGAGAAAAACACAAAGCCTTAAAACGAATAGAGCATATTTCCAAAAAACTCCGAAAAGCAGAAGAGAGAAGATTATCAGATTCGATTAATCAAATACAATCTGTAAAAGAAAATTTATTTCCAAAAAGTAGCTTACAAGAGCGTTATGATAATTTTTTGAGTTTTGTAATTAATAACGAGGACTTTTTAGATAAAATTCAAGAAAATCTAAATCCTTTTGATTTGCGTTTTTTGGTTGTGGTGGAGAATAGGAATTAGAGAATGGGGAAATACAAATTTCCAAAACCTCAACGACGGCTCCCTAAAACATAACAAACTGTTATTCAATTAATTAAAATCAAAAACCTTTTGTTTTCACAAGATATTCTCTTTATAAAAGCGTAGTTTTTATAAAGAAATACGTATTTTTGCAAAAATTATGGTATTATGTAGCGTATCCTTTAGGATGCGTAAATGTAACATAGACTTTAGTCTGTGTAATATTTTCATAAAGAAATCAATTCAAAAAAAATATAAAAAAAGAATGAACACAACCTTAGAACACAATCCAATACAAAAAAACGGACACTACACACCGTCTGAAAAATCTAGCATTACACCAAAAACTACAAACGATGCTTTCGTTTCTCCAGATTTTTATGCTTTAGATTCACTTTTGACAGAAGAACAAAAATTAGTTCGTGATTCAGTTCGTGAATTTATCAAAAAAGAAATTTCTCCTATCATTGAAGAATGTGCAGACAAGCATATTTTCCCAAATTGGTTATTACCTAAATTTGGTGAAATGGGTTGTTTTGGTCCTTCTATTCCTACTGAATACGGTGGTGGAGGAATGGATTACATTTCGTATGGTTTGATTATGCAAGAAGTGGAACGTGGCGATTCGGGTATGCGTTCAATGGCTTCTGTACAGTCTTCACTCGTCATGTATCCAATTTATAAATTTGGAAATGAAGCACAACGCAAAAAATATTTACCAAAATTAGCTACTGGCGAATGGTTAGGCTGTTTTGGTTTGACAGAACCAAATCACGGTTCTAATCCTTCTGGAATGCTTACAACTATCAAAGATATGGGCGATCATTATCTTTTGAATGGTGCTAAAATGTGGATTACAAATTCTCCTGAAGCTGATATTGCCGTTGTTTGGGCAAAAAATGAAGAAGGACGTATCAAAGGAGTTATTGTAGAAAAAGGAATGGAAGGTTTTTCTGCGCCAGTTATTAAAGACAAATGGTCGCTTCGTGCAAGTGTAACAGGCGAACTTGTTTTTGATAATGTAAAAGTTCCTAAAGAAAATATGTTACCAAACAAAGACGGACTAGGCGCACCAATGATGTGTTTGGACTCAGCTCGTTATGGTATTTCTTGGGGTGCTTTGGGTGCTGCTATGGATTGTTATGACACGGCTCGTCGTTATGCTGCCGAACGTATTCAGTTTGGTAAACCGATTGCAGCTTTCCAATTAACTCAGAAAAAACTCTCTGAAATGCTTACTGAAATCACTAAAGCACAGCTTTTAAGCTGGAGATTAGGAACTTTGATGAACGAAGGAAAAGCAACAACAGCACAAATTTCGATGGCAAAACGTAATAACGTAGAAATTGCTATCAATATCGCTAGAGAATCTCGTCAGATTTTGGGTGGAATGGGAATTACTGGAGAATATCCAATTATGCGTCACATGGCAAACCTTGAATCTGTCTTGACTTACGAAGGAACACACGATATTCACTTGCTTATTTTAGGAAGAGAAATTACTGGAATTCCTGCTTTTGAATAAAAATTAAATGATGTCGTTGGTGGAAACACCATAGCCGTCAAGCTATCATTTATTTTACCCTTATCAACGTCTTGTTATCTTCGATAACTGACGATTGCTAAGGTAAAATAAATAAAATTAGCAGTTTCTCCCTTAGCAATCGTCCTTTTTCTTCGAAAAAGAACGTTGATAATGGGGAACTGAAAGTAAGCCTAGCTAATATACAGCACAGTTCTTTATAGCTTGACGGCTATGTTGGAAACACCAACAATGGCAAGGGAGTAAATTTAAAACCACTTAGAAAATCAAAAAATGATTTTTTAAGTGGTTTTTTATTGTTTACATCTGTTTTCAAAATTACC
>DAIUBX010000058.1:0-2251 GCA_036846465.1 Bernardetia sp. | reverse complement strand
TATAGTTTTTGTACTGCATTCTAGTTTTCATAATCCAAAATCTTACGAGTTTCTACTTCTTGAGTTTTGACAGGAATCACAAAACGAAGCGAAAATGCATGTCTATTCAAATTTGTAATGACTTGATTAAACCCTGCTTTTGCAAAAATAAAATTATAAGAATAGGTAAAATGCAAACCATTTCCAATTTTACCTGCATTTCCATTTCCAAATAATGTTCTGGGCGAAACTCCCATCAAAATACGTACCCCTGGGTTTATTTTTTCTCCATCTGTATGAACAGTAGCAGCACCTCCCAAAGCTACCCAAGACTGTGTCCAGCCTGTGAGAGCAAGTCCATAATAATTATTCCAAGGCGAAGTTTGAATAGAATCTATTATACCAGTTGAGTTTTGTCGCAGTTCGTATTCTTCTTTAAATGAATTATTGAAAGGAGCAATTTCTCCAGAAAGCGAAACAGCAAAAAATGTCTTTTTCCAGTTCCATTTTGCCTTAGCAATTCCAAGCTCTAAAACAGGACTATAATAATAATGAACACCTCCAACAATTCCCCAACCAACAGTTTCTTGAAACAAAGAACGAGAATCATAAAACTGACTAGCATCGTTTGGTTTACATTCTGCAAAGACTTCTAAGTAAGTATTTCGCTGTGTAATATCCAAAATTGCCATACTGTCAAAACCATTGGCAAAATTCCCAGTAGAGGAAACTCCATAAATTTCATACCTTCTGAGCACTTTTCCATTTGGTTTTTTCAAGACAAAAGTAGAATCATTTTCAGTTTGCCATGTTCCTTTTTCTGTTCTATCAAAGGCAGAAAAATTATAGCTTTTATCATCTTTTAGCTCTAAAAATTCTTTTTCGCAATCTCTAACACTAAAAAGCGTATCTGATTCATCAACATAAATTTCTATATAATGTGCTAAACTCCACTTTTTACCTGTGATGTTTTTCATCTTATTTTCTAGCTTTCCTTCTTTTTGTTCTGCTGTATTTTGAGCAGAAACTAAATAGGATGAGGAAAAAGTAACTAATAGAACAGCAAAAAATAAAGTGAATTTGATTTTCATTCTTTAATAATTAGGAGAGAACAGAGAAAATTTTAAAATCATACCTGCTTACAAGCATAGGTATTGATAAGCAAAAATACTACTCTAATTTGTATTCTAATCAAAAAAACAAAAAAACCTTTTACTCTTTATAGAATAAAAGGACTTTTGTTACAATTCAGAAAAATTCTTGACTAATCTTAGGCTACACCAAGGCGTTTCTTCTGTTTGTTTTTCGATATGCCAACCAAATTCTATTGCTCGTTTTTGAATATCTTTTATATCGACGTGATGAAAACCACTCAAAACTAAAGTTCCTGTTTCATTTAGTAATTCATTATATAAAGGCATTTCATCTAAAAGAACATTTTTATTGATATTAGCTAATAAAATATCAAACTTTTGTCCTTCAAATACTTTTGCTGTTCCGTGTTTGGAGTCTATTTTTAAATTGTTTCTTTCTGCATTTTCCAATGAGTTTTCTACTGACCAATCTTCGACATCACATGCAAAAACTTCTTTTGCGCCTAATTTAGCTGCCATAATTGCTAAAATACCCGTTCCAGAACCAGCATCTAAAACAATTTTATCATGGTGGTTCATTTCGAATTGATGTCCAAGCATCAGACGTGTAGTTTGGTGGTGTCCTGTTCCGAAAGACATTTTTGGAGTAACGATAATTTCATGTTCAAAATCAGATTCTGCTTCATGAAAATCAGCTCTGATGATACACTTTTTGTCTTTTCCTCCTTTAGAATTATCATATTCTAAACGAATAGGTTGAAAATTTTCTTCCCACTTTTTATTCCAGTTTTGTTTTTCTTCTTTAGAAATAGAATAAGTAAGCAAGTTTTGAGATTGATAATTATCTAAAATTTCCTTTACTGCTTTCTCATCATAATTTTCCTCTGAAACAGAAGTAATCCAAACGGTCTCTATGCTGGAATCAACGATATTATTTTCAGAATACGGACTTTCTTCCTCCATTATAGCATCAAAACCCAAATCAGCAAGTTCATAATAGACAATTTCTGCCCAGTTTTCTAGCGTTTTTATACGAACAACAATAAACATAAATAAGGGATAATTAAGAATGGAAAATGGCTAATTTTGGAATTTTATCTAAAAATGATGGCTCTTCTGACAATTTAGCGAAATGTTGTATTTTAAGTCCTAACTTTTATTTTAATTTGGTCTGTACT
>DAIUBX010000057.1:7310-10330 GCA_036846465.1 Bernardetia sp. | reverse complement strand
TAATTTAGAACCTCAGCCCTTCAAAGGAGACTGTTTTTCTAAGTTAGAAGCCGAAACACTTAGTTTGTTGAAGGATTTAGAAAAAGTAACCAAAAAACGTGATATTGATTATATCTTAACAGGAATATTACCCACAATTCGAAAATTTGACCTCACAACGGACAATATTACGCCTTTAGACCGTTATTATGCTCTCATGAATGCTCTCAAAAAATTGAGAGGAGATGAATCATATGAACTCAAAATAGAAGGAATTGATGAATTAAATACATCACAAGATACGGCATTAGTTGAGGCGTGTAACACCAGTTTTCAAGTTCATTTACAGATAAAACCAGAAGAGTTTGTATCCAAATACAATGTTGCCATGGCTATTTCTGCACCTATTTTAGCAGCAGCTTGTAATTCTCCAATGCTTTTTAATAAACGTCTTTGGAGTGAAACTAGAATTGCTCTCTTTCGTCAGTCAGTTGATACTCGTATTGCTTCTGAACATTTGCGTGAGCGCAGTCCTCGTGTGATGTTTGGAAATAAATGGCTCAAAGGTTCGATTCTAGATTTGTACCGTGAGGATATTATGCGTTTTAGAGTTCTTTTAACAACTGATATTGATGAAAATGCAATTGAAATGGTGCAGGAAGGCAAAACGCCAAAACTTCGTGCTTTGAATGTTCATAATTCGACAGTCTATCGTTGGAATCGCCCTTGTTATGGCATAAGTCCGAATGGAAAACCACATTTGAGAATTGAAAACCGTATTTTACCAGCAGGTCCAACTGTTGTAGATGAGGTTGCAAATGCAGCTCTTTGGATTGGTGCAATGAATACCTTTGAAGATACCTATCCTGATATAAGTGAAATAATGGAGTTTGATGACGCTCGTGCAAACTTCATGAATGTAGCTCGTCATGGTTTGCGTGTAGATGTAAAATGGGTAAATGGTAAAAAAATGAGTGTAAAGGATTTACTTTTGAATGAAATAATTCCGATGGCAAGGAAAGGATTACAAAAAGCAAAGGTTGACCAAAAAGATATTGATAAATACTTAGGAATTATCGAAGAGCGTGTAAAATCCGAACAAACGGGTGCAGATTGGATGTTAAAATCGTATTCCAAGCTCATCAAAGAAACCACAAAAGAGGAAGTCATGACAGCCATTACGGTAGCCATTGCAGCCAAACAAAAAAGCAATCAGCCGATTCATACATGGAAACTAGCAACTATCGAAGATATTTCAGACTGGCAACCCTCTGATTTGTTAGTAGAAGAATTTATGGATACCGACCTTTTTACAGTTACAGAAAATGATGTTCCTGAATTTGCAGCCGATATTATGGACTGGCAGCGTATTCGTTATTTGCCTGTTGAATGTCAAGATGGTGTTTTGGGTGGTCTGGTTTCTTCTCGTCTTCTGCTACGTCATTTCAATTCTCAACAAAGAGATATAAAAAATAATGTAACAACAGTAAAAGATTTGATGATAACCAATGTACATACCATTTCGCCAGAAGCAAATATTCATGAAGCTATGGATTTGATGCGAAAACATAAAGTTGGTTGTCTGCCTGTGGTAGCAAATAAAAATCTAGTTGGAATAATTACAGAAGCTAATTTTTTGAATATTACGGCTAGTCTTTTGAAACGAATCGCAGAGCGAAGAAGAAAACGCAAAGAACAAAATGAACAGAACGAGCAAAAAGAACAAACTAAAAATATCAAAAACTCTTCAAACTCTAAGAATGGAAAAAAAGGAAAAAATAAAAGTGTAATGGCTGGAGAGGAAGAGGAGTAGAAATCAAAAAATTTGATAAATCAAATTGCTACATTTTTGTAGAAGTTTGATTTATCAGATTTTATATCACTTAAAAATTCCCACCAATCGATAATAATCCATCATCGTAATACGAAAAGTTTCTCGTTCTTTTTCAGTATTTAGAATTGGTAGTTCATCAGGCAGCATATAAAATTCATGTTTGTCCAAAAGACTGTTGTACATGCGTGTCGCAAATTCGTATTGTGTATCGACATGTCCTGCGATATAAAAAAGTGTTCCCTGTGCTTTTGTCTTTGGGTTTTTCCATCTGATTTTGAGTGTATCATTTTCATTCTTATCAAAATAATCTTCTATATATTTATTTGGGTCAGTAATAATATAGGCTTTGTCTTTTTCCCACAAATAAACAATCGTTATATTCAAAACAGGTACTAATGTATCTTGATTAGCATCTTGGTGTACATAAATTTCTCGTTTGAGTTTGGGCTCATCTTTTTTTTCATAATCCAAACTTCGCATATTTTTAAAAAATAAAACTGAATTATCTGTAGTAGAATTTTTTGGCACAGTAGGAGAAACTCGCTTTTCTTTATCAGGATTACAAGAAAAAAGCAAAATTGAGAAAAACATAGTCAGAAAAATATAAAAAATTGATTTCATAGCATAAAATAGTTTTAGAATGTATTATGTAGCGTACTCTTTAGAGTGCGAAAATGTAGCGTACTCTTTAGAGTGCGAAAATGTAGCGTACTCTTTAGAGTGCGAAAACGTATCGTACACTTTAGTGTTCGGAAAAAACAAAAAATTTAATTTGAGATTAATTTCAAAAAAATTCTTTGAATAAAATCAAAATATCGACCTTTGTAAAAACACACAAACTATTTAAGGATAATAAATAATATGGAGAGATTTCTCGTTTATTAAGTAGCTATCCATTCCATTCAAAAACTAAAATCAACAAAAAACGAATAAATATAAGTAAGGGAAAGAAAAATAATATCGTACTTTTGCAACCCTTTTCGTTTCACAGTTTGTTGGTACACTATTCATTTACTTTTTTAAAGACTAAAAAGTCTAATAAAAATCTGATAAACGTTTTTTAAACAAATACAGGGCTTTTTTTTCGCCCTTTTATATAAATATCAAAATCATCTTTCTATGTCAAATACAAATTCTAAAGAACTTTTACACGAACCTTTACTAGCCGAAAACCCAAATCGTTTTGTACTTTTTCCTATCAAACACG
>DAIUBX010000057.1:0-7300 GCA_036846465.1 Bernardetia sp. | reverse complement strand
ATTTGGCAAATGTACAAACAAGCAGAAGCTAGTTTTTGGACTGCCGAAGAAATAGACCTTTCCAACGACATGAAGGATTGGTCAACTATGAGCGATAATGAACGCCATTTTGTCAAACATGTACTTGCGTTTTTTGCAGCTTCTGACGGAATTGTAAATGAAAACTTGGTAGTCAATTTTATGAAGGAAGTTCAGCTTCCAGAAGCTCGTTGTTTTTATGGTTTTCAAGTAATGATGGAGAATATTCATGCCGAAACTTACTCACTTTTGATTGATACCTATATAAAAGGTACAAAAGAAAAAGATTATTTGTTCAATGCTTTAGAAAATTTGGAATGTGTAGCAAAAAAAGGAGAATGGGCATTAAAATGGATTGAAAGTGATAATTTTGCAGAGCGTTTGGTTGCTTTTGCTGCTGTGGAAGGAATCTTTTTTAGTGGTTCTTTCTGTTCAATTTTTTGGCTTAAAAAACGTGGCTTAATGCCGGGATTGAGCTTCTCAAATGAGCTTATTTCTCGTGATGAAGGTTTGCATTGTGATTTTGCGTGTTTGCTTTATAACAATTACATTGAAAATAAACTTCCAAAAGCACGTATCATCGAAATCATTACTGATGCCGTCCGAATCGAACAAGAATTTGTAACAGATGCAATTCCTGTAAGTTTAATTGGAATGAATTCTGATTTGATGAATCAATATATTGAATTTGTAGCAGATAGATTATTAGGCGAACTTGGTTGTGAAAAACAATATGATAGTCATAATCCTTTTCCGTTTATGGAAATGATTAGTTTGCAAGGAAAGACAAATTTCTTTGAAAAGCGTGTAGCAGAGTATCAAAAAGCAGGTGTAATGAATACTAATGATGATTCTCCTAAATTTTCTTTAGACGAAGATTTTTAGATTATATGTCATTTGTGGAGACACAAACAATGGCAAGTTATATAAATAGAAAAACCGAAATTCAAATACCTTGAATTTCGGTTTTTTTGACTTAAAAAAAAGAAAAACATCAAAATTTTGAGCTATAAAACGTTCTAAATTATTTTTTATTGGTACTTTTGTGTGATACAAATATCTTTTTAGGTTTCGATAATTCTAAAACTTTACAAAATATTAATTTCTTCTCTCATGAAAAATGCTTCTCAAGACAAACAAATTGTTCCTACTATTGACAAAAAAAAGAAAGAACTCTCAAAATTAGAAAGTCTATTTAACTATCGTATTAAACGTGTCAAAAGATTGAAAGATAGTATCAATTTGGCTTCTAATCAGGTTCAATTTTTTCGTCAAGAAATGATGACTAAAGTTTTTCCTATCGGTAAAAAAATAGTAGGACAACAAGTTATTTTGGTTCGTGCCTTGGTAGAAGTTTTTGATGAAAAAATACTAAAAACAAAAAAGGAAAAAGAAAAATTTGAAGAACTACTTTTATTTTTTATTGAAGATTTGATTTTTGAAAAAGAGCAAGAAGGTTTAGATGACCTCTATGAACGTTTTTCAAACCAAACCGTAGAAGAAGCTCAAAAAGAAGCTCAGCAAGAAGAAAAAGAAAAGTTAATCCACATGATGGATATGATGGGGCTTGGACTTAGTGATGAGGATAAAGAAAAACTACTCCATGGGGAAGAGGAAGATAATGCAGAATTGATAGAAGAACTAGAAAGAAAATTATCAGATGAAAATTTTGAAGCACATAAACAGTCTTTTTTTGGAAATTTTGGTTTTGAAGAACGCAAAAAAAGTAAACAACAACTAGAAAGAGAAGAAAAAAGAAATGAAGAACTAGAAAATATCAGCAAAACAGTAAAACAAGTCTATAAAGAACTCATGAAAGAGTTACACCCTGATAAAGAACCTGACGAAATCAAGAGATTAGAAAAAACTGCATTGGCTCAACAAATTACAGAAGCCTATCGCAACGATGATTTATTTACCTTGTTATCCATACAATTAGAACAAATTGATGAGGTCGATAATACAAAGTTGAGTGAAGATAAAGTGAATTATTTCAATACCATGCTTCTCAAACAAGCTCAAGAACTAGAAGAACAAAAAACTCAAATGGGAATGGAAGCACAGCTTCCTCACCCATTAATTAATTCATTAGGTAAAACAGGATTTGAGTCTGCTGCAAAAAGATTTGTCAATAAACAAAAGAAAGAAGTGCAAGAAGATTTAGTTCAAGTAAACCTACAAATAAAAAATATAGAATCTAAAAACAAAAGATATATTAAAGAATTTGTAGAAGAAAACTATGAACAACTTATCGCAAGACCTCCGTTTGATTTTTCTATGTTAAGCGACCTTTTTAGATAATTTTTTACTATTCTAGGACTTTCGCAAAATCGATCGCTTGCCAAAGATTATTTTTATTCCTTCGGTACTGCCCTATCGGGCTGACCTAAGTATGAAAATAAGGTCAGTCCCGTAGGGCAGACCGACATAAATAAAATATTCTTCTGTTAAAAAAGTCATTTGCCAAAGTCCTATATTCAATAATAACCTTCAAAACCGAAATTTTAATGTATTGAATTTCGGTTTTTTTGTGTCATAAGGTTTAATTTGACTTACTTTCAAATGTCTTTTTACAAAATCATTAATTTATGCCATTATGAAAAATCCTTTGCAAAACAATCAAATCATTCCTATTATTGATGAACAAAAAAAGAAGTTATCCAAACTGGAAACTCTCTTTAATCATCGTATCACACGCATCAAAAATTTAAAGGAAAATATAAATTTGTCTTCTAAACAAATTCAATCGTATCATCAAGAATCAACTATTAAAATTTTTCCTATCAATCAAAAAATAGTAGCTAAAGAGATTATTTTAGTCAATTTATTAGTGGAAGTATTTGATGAAAATGTACTAAACGAAAAAAAACAAATCAGAAAATTTAAAGAACTTCTCTTATTTTTTATTGAAGATTTGATTTTTGAAAAAGAACAAGAGGGTTTAGAGAAACTCTATCAACGTTTTGCAGGAAAAACTATTCAAGAAAGTAAAGACGAAAGCAAAGAAGCAGCAGAACGAGAAGGAAAACAAAAGCTCATTCAGATAATAAATGCACTAGGGCTTGAACTTAATGAAGCAGAAAAAGAAAAATTATTACAAAAAGAGTCAGATGCCGATTTTATGAATAGCATAAAAGAGAGGTTATATGAAGTACATAACAAAAAAAACAGCTCTTCTTCTGAGAAAGTTGGTTATAGAAAAAGCAAAAAACGATTAGAGAAAGAAGAGAAAAAAAATGAAGAATTAGAAAACATCAGCACAACAGTAAAGCAAGTTTATAAAGAATTGATGAAAGAATTGCACCCAGACAAAGAAATTGATGAAATCAAACGACTAGAAAAAACTACGCTTGTTCAATATATTACAGAAGCCTATCGGAACGATGATTTATTTACATTGTTGTCCATCAAATTTACGTCGCTTGAGGGTACTGATAACACAAATCTTAGTGAAGATAAGATAGAATATTTTAATAAAATGCTTATCAAACAAGTTCAAGAATTGGAAGAACAAAAACGAGAAATGGGTCTTAGGGCAAACATTCATCCTGTTTTAGTCAATTTTTTGGGTAAACCAGAATTTAATAATTTCTCAAAACGAATTATTGAACAAACTCAGCGAGAAACAGAAAAAAAATTACTTGATATAAATAGTCAAATAGAAAAAGTAGAAGCGAAAGATAAAAAATATATCAAAAAGTTTGTAAATGAGAAGTATGAACTTTTAATTGAAGATAAATTTGAAGAGTATTAATTTTCAAAAACGGTATTTAAAATGTGCGTTTGTTTTCTCAAAAACGAATGAAACGCTTCCTCAGAAGCGTGATTCAAGCTATATCACGCTTCTGAGGAAGCGTTCTGTTCAGTTCTGAGGAACTGAACACACAGGATTGCGCTAAAAATTCGGAAGAGCTAAGTATTTTATCAAAAATCCCAAAACAAAACTCTGTTTTTCTTGTCTTTCTGAATAACTATAAGCAATTTTGTATGTATTCTATCAAAATAAATAAAATAGAAAGGCTAGAGAAAACAAATAAGAAAAACAAAGAAAATTTATAATGATAAAATGGAAAATGCGTTTTTTACGCTTTCGTGTGTGGTTAGAAAATAAATGGCAAAGCCGTTCTCAAAAAGAAAAATATACGGCTGCAATTACTGGGCTTGTAGGTATTTTGCTCGTTTTTACAATCGCTTTTGTTATTTGGGATAATAACAGAGAGGCTTCTGTTTGGGAACTTGTGCCTAATGATGCCATTTTGGTTTTAGAGACCACAGAAGCACAGCGCATGAGAGAAAAAATTGATTCCCTTCCTTTTTGGCAGCCGTTCAGAAGTTTGCCTTATCTACAAGCCTATCATTCACGCAAAACGCTTTTGGATTCTATTGGTAGAGATTCGTTGGATATTATGGATTATCTAAAAGGACGAAAAATTTATATTTCATTGCACCAAACTTCACGAACGAGTGCTGATATTATGTTTTTTGTTCCGATGTCTTTAAAATCAAGAATTATAAATAGTCTGACCAATAAATTAAAAGAAAAAGTTCCTTTTACGAATTCAGAACGATTGTACAATGATATTACCATTCATGAATTGAAATATGAATATGAAAAAACAGATGAAAATGGAGAAGTAGAAGCTAGA
This sequence comes from Bernardetia sp., assembly GCA_036846465.1. Taxonomy (GTDB): domain Bacteria; phylum Bacteroidota; class Bacteroidia; order Cytophagales; family Bernardetiaceae; genus Bernardetia. The sequence continues at coordinate 2,636 of DAIUBX010000057.1, read as the reverse complement.
AAAAATTCGAACCGAAAAAATGAAACTCAAAGTGTTATTTTTACTTACGTAATTTATAGAAATTTTTTTATAGGAAGTTATACGCCTTTTTTGGTAGAAGATGCTGTCCGTAAAATAGCCAATAATGAAGGAACGCCTTTTTTCAAAGAAAATCAAGACCTTTTAAAACTCACAAAAATAGAAGATGATGATGCAAATTTATATGTTTCGGCTTCACAAATTCCAAAACTTTTTTCACTTTTTACAGATGATGAAAATACGGCTTTGCTTTCTACTTTTGGAAAATGGGCAAAATCGGCAATGCTTGATGTTTCTTTGAAAGAGCATTTATTACTATTGAATGGCTATCTTTTGACACAAGAAGAAGGTAGCGAAAGGGATTATTTATCTATTTTGGAAGGTCAAAAATCGATTGAATTTATTGATTTACAACAATTTATACCACAAGAAACGGCTCTTTTATATCGTATTGGGCTTTCAGAACCAGAGAAATATTTTCATGATTTAGATGATTATCGAAAAGAATATTTCCCCAAACAAATAGAAGATAGGGAAACCCTTATCGATAATTATAGCTTTTCGCCAACTCGTTTTTTGGATAATCTAGGAAATGAAATTGCCGTAGCCGTTTTGGAAATGCCTGAAAACAGAAAAAACCCAGAAAAACTAGCTTTTTTAAAGATAAAATCAGAAGACGGACAAACCGAAAAGTACAAAGAGAAAGCAATAGCTTTATTGAATCAACTTGCCGAAAATTCTCTTGTAGAAATAAAAGGAGATAGCACAGAAACCAAACCTTTGACAGAAATTTATGAAGAGTTGCCGATTACACGCATCGAAGTAGCTGATTTTCCTAAAAAAATGTTTGGAGAAGGGTTTAGTGGCTTTTCGCAGTCTTATTTTACTGTTTTGGAAAGCAAATATATTGTAATTGGAAGTAGTTTTCAAGCTGTTCAAACGCTGATTGATGATTATAAAAATGAACGTGTTTGGGGAAAATTGGTAAGACAAAGACAGTTTTTTGAGCAAATCGGAACTCGCTCAACGGTTAGTGTCATTGTAGATTTGCCTCGTTCTTGGAACTGGCTCATGACAAATGTTTCTTCTGAATGGCGCACAACTTTTGAAGCCTATAAATATGACCTTTTGAAAGTGGAATTTTTGGCATGGCAAGCAGAAGGAGAAGAAAAACGTTTTGCAAGTTCTTTTATTTTCCAACAACAAAAAACGGCTGAACTCGTCGCTAAAAGCAAAAAAGAGGAAGTAAAAACGATTTTTAAAAGTAAGTTAGAAAGTCCTCCCTATTTGGTTAGGAATCATTTGGATAGAACTCAAGAAGTTTTGGTTCAAGATGATAAAGATATGTTGTATTTGATTTCGAAAGAAGGAAAAATACTTTGGAATTATTATCTTAATGGAACAATGCGTCCACAAGTCTATCAAATTGATGTTTATAATAATGGAAAATTACAATATTTAATTTCTACACCGACAAAGGTTTATTTGATTGACCGTTTGGGTAGAGCCGTTTCAGGTTTTCCGATTTCTTTTCCTTCAACTACATTTATTACGCATCTTTCTGTAATTGATTACGACAACTCAAAAAATTACAGAATTGGAGTAGCGACCAGTCAAGGCGATGTTTATTTGTACGACAAAACAGGTAAAAGTCTTCCCGGTTGGCAGCCTCGTAAGGTTGGAATGGCTCTTTCTGCGCCTTTAGAACACATACGAGTTGGAAGTAGAGATGCGATGGTTGCGATTGAACAAAACGGAATTGTCAATTTATTAAAACGAAATTCTCAAAGTTATTCTAATTTTCCACTCAATTTTAATTCAGATATTACAAATGATTTTCATGTTGATTATGGAAATACACTTGCCACAACAGAAATAAGTATGCTTACCGAAGCTGGCGAACTGATTCGTTTTAATTTGGAAGGAAAAATAATGGATAGAAAATTTTTTGAAAAAGGAGAGCAAGGCGCAATTTTTACACTAGCAGCCGACAAACAACGTGAACAAAATTTTGTAATTGCACGTCAAGACAGTAAAAAACTAACGCTTTATTCGTCGGAAGAAGAGCGATTATTTTCTAAAGATTTTGATAATGAAGGGACAAAACTAATCCAATATTTTAATTTTGGTGCAAGTATAGAAGTCATTGCCGTTACGGATATGCACGCCCAAAAAACCTATCTTTTTTATACCAACGGAACACTAATAGGAGGAAAACCAATACAAAGTAATACAACGATTGCTCTTTTTTATTCAGAACAAACGAGCCTTTTTACACTTTACAGAACGCTGAATACGGAATGTCAGAAGTTGGTTTTTGGGAGGTAGGTTTATAAATTTTGCTAATAAAACCAACAAAAAGCTAATTTTTTCAATAAAAATTTGTAAATTTGTGTAGCCAAACGCATTAAAATAAACTCTTTGTAAATGAATGTATTAAGCCTATTTGATGGAATTTCTTGTGCTAGAATTGCACTAGAAAAAGCAGGAATCGAAGTAAGCAATTACTACGCTTCCGAAATAGATAAATATGCCATACAAGTAGCAAAACACAATTTTCCTACTACAATTCATTTAGGAGATATTCGAAATATTAGTGTTTCTAATTTGCCTAAAAT
>DAIUBX010000056.1:0-10390 GCA_036846465.1 Bernardetia sp. | reverse complement strand
TATGTCAATAGTAACAGCTAATCTTGTTTGACTTTCATGACGTAATCCCATAGTAGAAACATAATACGTTTTGGCAATAGTAAGATTCTGCGTTTCAAAAGTATAAGAGTTTCCTTGAAGAGGCTCAATTGAAGTTTCTGAATCATACCAACGAATTATTCCTGTTCTGTGCGTACTATTTACAGTAATCTGACCTTTTCCACCTATACATGCATCCACTTTACTTGTCAATGTTGGAGGTTTTGGATAAGTAACAGCATTTGTGGAAACACTATTCCTAGAAACTGAATTAAATGCTTCAAGTCTATAACTATAAAATGTATCTTCGTTTAATAACTCATCATTAAAAGAAAGTACTGATGCACCTAAAGTAGCAATCAAAATATTATCTCTGTATAAATAATAACCAGTAGCATTAGAAGCAGCTCCCCAAGTGAGATCTATACGCTCTGTATCTAAAGCAATAGCCGTAAATTGAGTTGGTACAGATACAGTTGGTCTACTACCTCCCCCTGTTGGTGCATCTGTTATGTTAATGAGTGAACTAAGGTCTGTCAAAGCACTTCCGTCATCATTGACTCTCAAACCATATGTTCCGATAGCATCAAATCGCAAGTCATCCCAGTTTAATGTTCCATTTATCATGGCACGACTTCCTAATCCAGAACCAGCACTAAGATTTCCAGTTCCAGTTCCTCCTTCTCTTAAAAGAGTAATTGTTCTGGCAGTTCTATCAACATTTCCATTTGCATCAAGAGCTTGTACTACTACTGAAACATTTGAATTAACGACACCACTTGAAGGCACACTTGTAAAACTTAGACTTGTAGCTACAACATTTAAAGCAAATGTATTTGAAGTTACATTAGCAGGAAAAGTAGAGGCAAACTGAGAAGAACTTGTTGAAGTCTGTGCGCCATGTGCTGCACTAGGAATTTGAAATTGTAATACTCCACCATCACTAATTCCTGTTGTATTCAAAAATACCTTAACACTATAATCTGTATTTGATCCATTTGTAGTACTTGCATTACCAGCAGGAATTGTAAAACGAATTCTGTTTGCTGTAATACTAGCTGTTGCTGTAATTTGAACTCCACCAGACCAAAGTTCTGCACCTTGAAGTTGTGTCGTCCAGTCTGTTACTGTATTTGCAACACCCTGTCTAATATCTATACGAGTTACATCGGTAGGTAAAGCATCTGTTGTTGCCAAATCTTCTACTTTGAAAGCAAATACTTCTACTGCACTAGCAGAATTAGTAGCTAAAAAAGAAATTGAAGTAGAAACAGGCATAGTTGTAGGAGCTACAATTCTTGAATCTGTATCTACAACTTTAGTTGTAAATTGCCAATTTGCAGGTAAAATTCCTCCAAAAGCCAAACCACCAGCCGTCGTAAATACTCCACTAGGAACACTGACAGAATAGGTAGTAGCGTAAGCTAATGAAGAAGGTAAAGTTATGGTTGCAGTATTTCCTGTAATGGTTGTATTAAGTGCAGAAATAGGAATTACAATTGGGGTAGTTCCTCCTGTAAGTGTAATAGAACCAGTTCCAATAGCAGGAGTTTGATTGAAAGTAAGAGCAAGAGAAGTAGTAACATCTACGTTAGTAGCGTTATGCAAAGGAGAAAGACTAACTAAAGTAATAGGTTTTTCTTTTACTACTACATCATCTACTGCAAATCCATATCCCCAAGTATTCAAATCATCATAATAAAAAGCAATCCATACTTGAGGTTCTCCTGCATACGCATCCAAATCTAATGTAACATCTTGCCAAACGCCAGTTATAGATGCCATTGAATGAATAGTCGTCCAAGTAATTCTATCTGTACTTACACGAACTTCTCCTCTGTCAGTTCGGAATACAGCTCTGAAGTCTAGTTCGATTTGAGAGAAAGTTGAGAAATTAAATTTTGGACTAATCAACCAAGATTGAAAAGGCGCACCACAACCTGGGCTAGGACAACCGTCATCATTAGCTGCAGCATATTGATTACCAGCAGGAACTGATGGAATTGTAAAGAAAGTACTTCCTAAGTTTGTTCCGTATTGCCAAGTACCAACTCCTGCACCGTCATTTATTCTTTCCCAACACTGAGCAGGATTTGGATTTTCAAAATCTTCTGTATAAGGTAATGAGGTAATAGAAGGACTATTTTGAACAGTATGGTTTGAAATGGTATTATTTCCTGCGTTTGTATCAGCAGGTAAACTAACAGAAGCTGTAAGAACATAACTACCAGCTCCTGACATATCAGTTGTAGCAACAAATGTATAATCTACTGACGAACTACCATTCAAATTACTCGTCAAAACAAAATTTTCATTAATAGCACCTCCACCATTTACAGTATAAGAAACAGGAATGGAAGTTCCACTTGTTATAGCCGAACAATCCAAGTTTTTGATGCGAATAGTAATAGTTTCAGCAGCCGTTCTTGTATCACAACCTTGTGTAGGAGAAACAATAGAAGACAATTCTAAATCTGTTCCTGAACCAGCAGCAGGAGTAATAGAAAATGCTAACGAACGTTGGCTTGTTGCACCTGTCGTTGTATTTCTTGCTCTGATACTAAACCAGCTCAAACCTGTAAGCCCTGTTGCTGTAAATGAAGTAGTTGCACTTGTTCCTATCTGTGTGTATATACCAGTAGCAGTATTTAACTGATAAATAATATATTCATTTGCATTTGTTACTGTATTCCAAGATAAAATAGCCGAACCACTACAAGGCTGCCCTGTGATTTCAGAAGGAACTCCAATAATTGAAAATGCTTCACTTGTTGCACTTAAAGCAGGAGTTGTAGAAGTAACACGAATTCTTGCTTGATTAGTCATTACATTTGGAACAGACCAACTCAAACGACGAGTGTTTGCAGCCACAGCACCATTAATTACTGTCCAAGTAGCTCCGTTATCCAAAGAATATTCTACAGAAGTTGTACTTGAAACTCCTTCCATATCCCATTGAATAAGCTCAGTAGCCAAAGGACTTAAAGACATTCCTGCCGATGGGTAAGTTACTTCAATATAAGGTTGTGTAACTGTCCAAGTCAAAGAATATTGTTGATTTGCTCCAGACGGAACAGCCGTTCCTTTTACACGAAGTGTATAAGTTCCTGTTGCTGGTGTAGGAATTGTTACCTGTTCGATAATATCCACATTATTTACAGCTCTAATAGCTCCATTATTTGGATTTGCACCATCTAATGTCCAAGGAAGCCACGTATTTGTAGTTGGATCTAATACTTCTAAATCTAAATTATTGATTAAAGAAGGATTCGCATTTGCAGCAGCAGCAGGGTCAGACCAACACAACATTACTTTTAGCTCATGTGTACCAGCAGGAACAGCAATCGTAACATCATTTTGTCCTCCTGTTGTTACTGTATTTACTGCATAATTAGTAGCTTCTAATGCTTTTACAGCTTTTAATCCATTTATTCTACCAAAGCCATATTTGTAATCAGGGTTTGGATTTCCCAAGTCGTCAGCATTATTTGATAATACTACTTTGATAAGTGAAGCAATAGGATTTGCACCTCCATTAAGCTGACGATAACGTTGATAAAGCTGTGCCACCGTACCCGAAACCCCTGGTGCAGCCATTGAAGTTCCACTACTTGCACCATACGTATTGTTAAGCTCTGTAGAAACAACACCTTGACCAAATGCACTTACTTCAGGTTTGATACGTCCATCTTGAAGAGGTCCAAAACTACTAAAAGTAGTTATAACGTCGTTATTTGTCAAAGCACCTACTGTAATTGTATTTTTTGCAGCCTTGCCTGTGGTTGTTCCAAATCCACCTGCACAAGAACCTTGAGAATTTCCTGCTGAAAATACATGAACAAGTTGAGGGTTATTATTTACTAGCAAATCTTGCCCTCTGTTATTTCCACCATAAGGATCGCCAGTGGCACAACTTGCACTCCCACCATACGAATTTTGAGTAATTACAATGCCAAAGTTAGTAATAGCATTCTGCATCTCAGTTGCAATGTCTCCATTAAAATTATGCGAATATATTTGAGCATTAGGAGCCATTCCTGTATTTCTAGGATTCAATAAACCTGCTCCAGCCATAGTACCTGCTACGTGTGTTCCGTGATCGCTATCAGCTGTATTTTCTACAAGGGTACGTCTGCCACTAAAATCTAAGTGATTGGCAACGTTTCCTCCATCCCAAATTCCAAGATTTACTCCTGTACCATCTAGGTTTCTAGCACCATAATTTAAGATAGCCGAACGGTGGGCTGATTTTCCATAATAATTTTCTTCTTTTGGAGGTTCTGGAAGAGCTTCTACCCAAAGTACCCAAGGCAAATTAGATACTTGCATGATTGCTGTTTGAGGTACACTTACTGTCAGAATACTTGAAACTTTGCTTTCATAGATTAATTTACCTCCCATATTTACCATCGCCATTGAGGTAAGCATAGGATTGATAGCATCAAAAGGAATAATATTTAATACTACTTGATTAGGTGCAGCGATAGCCCAAGTAGGAATATCTCCTTGCATCAATCTATTTTCTGTTTTTTGTGCTGTTGAAAGTCTTACAAAAGCATGAATTTTGAAATCTCTAACCAAAGCCTCCAGCTCAACACTAGGAATTGTTGATTTAATTTTGGCAGTATAAGATAAATCTGGTAGATATTGAAGAAGCTCAACGCCTTTATTTTTTAAATTTTGACGCTCTTGATAGGATGGAAGAGTACTAAATTGTACCACCATAAAATAATGGCTTCCAAAGAGTGCGTCTGCAAAATCATTCTTATTCTGTATAAACTGTTCCGTATTAGAAACATATTTTTCAGTAGAAGATTTTAAACGTAAAGAAGGAGATGAGTTTTGAGCAAATGCAGATTGCATTTCAGAACTCAAAAGTCCTATTCCCAAGAGAAGGATAAATAGAAGTTTTTGAGAGAGAATTTTTGAATGCTTCAAAGAAAAGAAAGACGGATAGTTGTATGTCATTGTTGTAAATGGTAGTAATTAAATGTAAAATGAAAGCAATTTTCAATGAATCCTAATAGTTGATATCTATGCAAAATATATCCATTACGATATAATACATCAAAAATACAGAATTTATTATTATTTTAATACTACTTTTTGAACAAAATACAGAATTTATTTATCCAACATTAAGAAAAAAAGCCTTTTCTTGATACTGCGTAAAATACTATTCTTATATTTTAGCTTTAACAATTCCGTGCAGCAAAGAAGAAAATAAAAGGACTAATTTTTTTTGCAATAAAAAAAACCATTTCCCTAAAATAAATTAGAAAAATGGATTTTAAATATATTGTCTAAGGGACTAAAGTTTATGCTTTTTCAAACTCAACTTTTTTACCTTTAATTTTAGATTTGTTCATAACTCTGATGATATTATCAACATCAGATTGTGGTACTTCTACAAAAGATTCTTTTTCATTTACACGAATAGAACCGATTTTGTCGCCACGCATTCCAGTTTCTCCTGCAATAGCTCCCAAAATATCGCCTTTACGTACATTTTGAGTTGTTCCAAGATCAATACGCAAACGAACCATATCAGTACGGTCGCCACGATCTTTGAAAGATGGACGGCTTGTTCTTTCGCCAGCTCTATCATTACGGTCGTTTCTGTCATTGTTTCTCTCACGTCCACTTCCACCTCTGTCATCACGACGAGAAGAAGAGTTACGGCTTCCTCCTCTATCACTTCTTTCATTGCGACCACCACGGCTTCCACCTCTATCACTACGACCACCTCTGTCATTATCTCTTCCACCACGTCCATCTCTTCTTCTATCTCCACTGTCAAAAATGTCAGCTTCTGAAAGACGGTCAGTTGGTTTGTTTGATAATTGAAGACTCAAAACAGCAGCAGCTACTTGTTTTGGAGTGATTCCTTCGATTTCTAACATTTCAATAAGAGCAGTATAGCTTTCTAATTCTTCAGCTTTTTTCTCACTGCCAATAATTTCTTTCACATTTTCCATAAAGCGAAGTTGTTTTTTAGCCAAAACTTCTTGCTGAGTAGGAATTGTTCCTTGTGTAATTTTAGATTTTGAATAACGTTCGATATCATTCAAACGATATACTTCTCTACGACCAGAAATAAATGTAATTGAAACACCTTTATTACCTGCACGACCTGTACGACCAATACGGTGAACATAATATTCTGGGTCCAAAGGCACATCATAATTAATAACAGCCTCTACATTTTCCACATCAATACCACGAGCAGCAACGTCTGTTGCTACCAAAATCTGCACACGTCCAGTACGGAATTTAGTCATTACCAAATTACGTTGGTGTTGAGCCAAATCGCCGTGTAATGCTTCTGCCGAATATCCTTTTTGGATAAGTCCTTCAGCTACTTCATCAGTTCTTTGTTTTGTGTTACAGAAAATAAGCATTGATTCCCAACCGTTGTAAGCCAATAAGCGAACTAAAACATCAGTTTTATAATTCGGATTGATTGCTAAAAATGATTGTTCGATGTTATCACTTGTCAATTCTTTGCTAATTACCTTTACAATTTCTGGATTGTTTTGGTATTTTTTAGCAATTTGAAGAATTGGTTTTGGCATTGTAGCCGAGAAAAGAACTGTTTGGTGTTCAGTTGTAATTTCCTCTAAAATCAATTCAATATCTTCTTTAAAGCCCATATTAAGCATCTCATCAGCTTCATCTAAAATTACATTTGTAATTTCTTCTAGCTTTAAAGTTCCTCTTTTGATATGGTCAATAGTGCGTCCTGGAGTTCCTACTACGATTTGAACACCTTTTTTAAGGTTACGAATTTGTTTTTCAATAGATTCGCCACCATAAATAGCTGTTACAAAAATATCTTTACGGAATTTTGCTAATTTTTCTAATTCTCCTGCTACTTGAACGGCAAGTTCACGAGTAGGACACAAAATAATACCTTTTGGTAATCTAGAATTTGCTTCAAATTCGCTGTTTGCGTTTGCTTTGATGATTCTTTCAATAAGAGGAATACCAAATGCAGCCGTTTTTCCTGTTCCTGTCTGTGCTTGTCCGATTACGTCTCTTCCCTCCATTAAATGAGGAATTGCTTCTGCTTGAATAGGCGATGGAGTTTCAAATCCCATTGCTTCAACGGCACGTTTTACTTCGTCAGACAAATTCATGTCTGCAAATTTCAATACTGTTTGAGTTGATTCTGTTGTCTTTATTGTTTCTTTCAAATTTTCCATATAGAAAATATATAAATTATAGGGTATAAAATAATTTTTAGAAAGCAACTCAGAAAAACTAATAAGCAGACGGTCAGAGTGTGTATCAATTTGGATAAACAAAACTATTTGCAAAACTAAGTATAGAAAATAAAAGACAATTAATAAAAACTACATGGTATGTATGCAGACCTTTATTTTATCAAAATTTATTTTAGTATTCTATTTTTAGTAAAATAAACAAATACGATATTGTAATCAAGTGTTGATAAGAGCAAAAAGACGAAACCTAGATGACTTTGAGGCTTGTGCTAAGTGAGAAGCTTTTGTGGGAGGCGTTGAACGGTTTGTTTTGTGATTTGAAATTTAATCTATTAGTTGTATGATAAATATAAATTTCACAACGCAAGCTAACTCAACAAAGGCTTCGTGTGTAGTGAACAGAAAAGAGGTACATTAACCAATTTAGAAATTAAAATTCAGAAGTTAGAATTATTAAATTCAAAATTTTTGATGTGTACTTTTATAATCAAAGTTTTCTATATTTCAATATTTAAGTTTTAACTTTAAATAAGTATTACAAATTTATAATATAAATTTCATAACCTTTTTATTATTTAAAACTCAAACAAACGCAGTAGCTTAGGCTTTTTCCTATGGCTTTCTTTAATGAGTTGCAAAGTTGAGTATTATTTTTTTATAATCCTAATTTGTTATGAAATTATTTTTCAAATGCTGCAATGCAGCTAAAAAACGATTAAATTTGTATTACTACACAACTTCAGCCAATTATAAAAATGAACCTAGAATTATTCTTCAACAAACCTTCTCTGTCTAATTTTGATGGAAAAAACCATAAAAACACATGGTTTGAAATCTTGACTGGCAATTTTTCGGCTGATTTTTCGTGGCAAGATGCCGAAATTGCAATCATTGGAGTTGATGATAAAAACGGCTCTGAAAATAAATCAATGTTGAATGCTGCTGATGCTGTTCGCCAAAAATTATATCGTTTGCAGAAAGGACGAGCGCATAAATACAATATTGTCGATTTAGGAAATTTGCATTTGGCTGATACAGAAAATGACACAAAGGAACGTTTGAGCGAGGTTTGTTATAGACTTTTACAAAAAAATGTCTTGCCGATTATTATTGGTGGAAGTCATGATTTGACTTTGGCGCAATACGAAGCCTACAAACCGTTAGATAAAATGCTTTCGCTTTTGTGTGTCGATGCCAAGATTGATTTAGATACGAGTAGTCCTTTTTTGGCAGATAGTTTTATGGATAAAATCTTGAAATTACAACCCAATTATTTATTTAATATAACTCATTTGGCAAGTCAAGAATATTTAATTCCATTGGATTTTATAAAATTATACCAAAAACTCAATTTTGATATTGTTGGAGTGGGAAAAATTAGAGACAAACCAGAAGAAGTTGAGCCACTTGTAAGAACAGCAGATTTACTTAGTTTTGATTTGAGTGCTATTCGTGCAGCTGATGCAGCAGGAAATAAACTTGCCCAGCCTTTTGGACTTTCAGCAGAAGAAGCAACACGGATTTGTTGGTATGCAGGAAATAATGTTCAAATGACTTCGATAGGATTTTATGAATACAATCCCGATTTGGATTTGTATGGACATACAGCAAGTATTATTTCGACGATGATTTGGTATTTTGTAGAAGGATTTTATAATCGCCAAGCTGAATATGATTTTGGAAGTCCTTTTTATATCAAATACCTTGTTCCGATGGGTGGCAGAACGGATTTTATGATGGTTTTTTATAAAAGTAAATTGACTGATAAATGGTGGCTAGAAGTTCCTGCTCCTAATTTTGACAATGAAATTGATGAAAATCCGTATCATCGTCCTTCCATTATTCCGTGTAGTTATAACGATTATCAACAAGCAAATAGAGGAGAAATGCCAGAGCGTTGGATAAAAATGTATAATCGTTTGTTTTAGTTTTGAAAAATCTAAATTCGATAATTTTACGTATCTCTAAATAAAGAAAACTCCAAAAAACAGAAATCAATAAAAAAAGATGCAACCACAAACAAAATATCCATTAAACGAAAAACTAACTCTAAAAGAATATTTACAGTTAGAACAAGACAATGACCAAAAATATGAATATTATGATGGTCATGCGTATGCAATGGCAGGAGGGACAGATAAACATAATACAATTACGATGAATGTTTCGGCAAGAATTCATTTAGCTTTACTGGATAAAAAATGCCAAATAAAAAATAATGACACAAAACTATGGATAGAGAGTAATAACATATACTACTACCCTGATGCAATGGTTTTTTGTGAAAAACCAGAAGAGTCTGAACACCTAAAAGATGCTTTTACAAATCCTGTTGTAATTATAGAAGTCTTGTCAAAATCTACGGAAGCAAAAGATAAAGGAGAAAAATTTCGTTTATATACTCAAATTCCTTCTCTTCGTCATTATGTGATGATAGAACAAGACAACGTACAAATTGATATTTACTCTAGGAAAAGTCCGACCTCACTTTGGGATATTCGTTTTTTGTCTACCTTAGAAAATAATCTTGAATTAGAAATTTCTGAAACTGAAACGCTTTCTATTCCACTAAGTAGAATTTATGATAGAATAGAATTTGAAAAACCTCTTGAAAATGAAGAAAAACCCAAAGAAATTAATTAGGTAAAAAATGCACACTCACAAAATATCCAATCAAAAACACATTCATTTTCTAAACCAACCTCTATGAAAACCATCTTTTCCCTAATTTTATCTCTACTTTTAATTTCTTGTTCTTCTAAAAAAGAAACTCCTTTTATTTCTGATTTAGACAAAATTGAGAAAGTAGAAGTTTATAAAGGTTTCCCACAAAGATCCAAAATTGAAATGCAAGATAACTTTGAAACAAATTTTATAAATGAAATAAAACAAGCAAAGAAATTACCTATTACGAAATTTCAGAAACAATATATTTTTGTCATTTACAGAACAGATAATACAGTTGATACATTACAAACAAATGGCAAAATATATCAAGGAAAGAATAAATGGTTTGAAACCAAAGAAAGCCTAATTGAGAAATACAAAAAATAAACAAATCAGAAAGAGATAAAATCTTGACTTGCTAAGACTTGCTAATTTTTCAGTAACTTTGCTTAGTAGAATAGAAACGTTTTTTTATCGAT
>DAIUBX010000055.1:7656-10463 GCA_036846465.1 Bernardetia sp. | reverse complement strand
CAAAGACGTAATTTGAGGGAAAGAATCTTTAATAAATTGCATTAACTTTTCTACTTCTTCATTAAATGCAGAAACTTGCAACATAACCATCAAATCATCTGTCGTTTGAGAGTTTCGAATCATCAAGTTTCTCAAAAGACCTTCAAAAGCCATTACATTATAAAACTCTAAATCGTGTTCTCTAGCATATTTATTTACAGCTAAACGAATAGAATTAGACGGCTCGGCTTGTAAATAACATTCATTCAAATCTACTAATTTATCATAACGCCCCGGAATATGAAAACCCAAAGCACGATTATCAAAATTCTGTCCTGTTGCTATTTGTTCGCTAGTGAGCCAACGACGAGAAGAAAAAGTAAACTCTAATTTATTTCTATAAAAAGTAGTATTTTCTGATGCTAGAATAGGATTGATGGTTGGTAATTCTATTTTTGCTAGTCGTTCTAAATTATCTTTTACTTGTTTTTGTTTGTAGAAAAGTTGATTTTCATAACTCAAATGTTGCCATTTACAGCCTCCACAAATTCCAAAATGCTCACAAAAAGGTTTTACTCTGTCTTCTGAATACGATTTGAAGTTTACGACTGTTCCTTCCCAATAACTTTTTCTTTGTTTGGTAATACGTAAATCAACTACGTCTTTTGGAGCTACACCTGTTACAAAAACGACTCTTCCTTCAGCTTCTTCTGGTCTTGCAATACATTTTCCTTCTGCACCTGCATCAAGAATGACAACATTTTCTATAATTCTGTTTTTATTTTTTCTTCTGCCCATATTCTTTTACTATTTTTGACTGCTTTATTTTTGATAGAATTTACAAAGGTAGAAAAATAAAATAGCCTAAAATAAAAAAACAAAGACTTCGCAAAAAGAAAAGCCATTTATTGAAGCAAAAAAAGCAGACTATCTTGTTTTTGTTATCATTCTTGTTGTGTAATTTCTCATTTATTTATCCTTTGTATTCATAGTCACTCAAATCTGTTCCCAAAAATTTTACGACAACAGATGCTTTTTGAGTTTCGAAACAAGACTGAATGGCTTTTTCTAGGCTAGGCATAACTTCACTAAGCTCTCCAAAAATATGCGTACTGATACCATTTACTTTTATTTTGAGATTTTGATTTTCAGAAAGTAATTTGATAAATGCTTTAACGGTTGGTTTATAATTTTCTGTAAGAGGATAAACACTAATTTCGACGGAAACTGTCATTTTTTGATTAATTTAGAATGTAAAAATGCACCGTATCTTTTAAGGTGCGAAAAAATAATACTTGCAAAAATGGAAAATATCTGTCAATACTTCTTAGATTCTGCTCAAAAATTTCCTAACCGAGTTGCTATTATTCATAAAAATCAATCCATAACGTTTAAAGAACTGGAAGAGCGCATAAAAATAACCTCTCTTTATTTTTGTAAAATGGGAATCAAAGAGGGATACAGAGTTTTGGTTTTTGTTCCGATGAGTATTGATTTGTATGTAAATGTTCTTTCTCTTTTTTATATTGGTGCAACAGCCGTTTTTTTAGATCAATTTTTAGATAGAAAAAAACTAGAAAACTGTGCTAATATTGCTAATTGCCAAGGTTTTGTTGGTATTTGGAAATCAAAATTACTTTTTATTTTTTCGAAACAGATTCGCAAAATTCCTATTCGTTTGGAAGTAAGAGTAAATGAAAATACACTTGATAAAATTTGGAGAGATGAGAATTTTGATAATCGATATTCAAAAAAACCTTCCTTGACAGCCTTGATAACTTTCACAACAGGAAGCACAGCAACACCAAAGGCAGCCAAGAGAACACATAATTTTCTAAATGAACAATTTTTAGCTTTATCTGATGTTTTGGCAGAAAATCAAATCAAAAACGATACAAATTTTAAAACCGAACTTACCACTTTGCCTATTGTTCTGCTTTTGAATTTGGGCATCGGAAGCACTTCTGTAATTGCAGATTTTAAGAAAATTGAGAAAATGAAACCTCAAAAAATTCTGACTCAAATTAAAAAACATAAAATTGATAGACTGGTAGGTTCGCCTTTTTTTGTCAAAACATTGAGTGAGTTTATAGAAAATCAAATTAAAAAAGATAAAATTAATAAGAGTGACTATTCTTCATTAAAAGAAATTTTTATTGGTGGTGCGCCTGTCTTTCAAAAAGATGCTGCCTATTTTGAAAGGATTTTTACAGATTCTATTATCAAAATTGTTTATGGCTCAACGGAAGCAGAACCAATTAGTGTAGTTTCTACAAAAGAATTTAGAAACAAAATAAGCAAAAATGCTACAAATAAAGGACTTTTTGTAGGAAAACCATATCCCAAGACGAATGTCAAAATAATTGATATAAAAGAGGAAATTATTTTTTGTAAAAATGAACAGGAATTAAATCAAATTACAAAACTTGAAAATGAAATTGGAGAAATTATAGTAAGTGGTTCGCACGTTTTGGAGGAATATTTTTTTGATGAAAAGAATACAGAGAATATTAAACAGTCAAAACAAATTCTGTTGAGGAACAAAATTTTCATTGACGGTATTTGTTGGCATCGAACAGGAGATAGTGGTTTTTTAGATAAAAAAAATGACTTATTTCTAACAGGAAGGTGTAATTCTCTGATTTACAAGGATGACACAATCTATTCTCCTTTTTATTATGAAAATATCCTTAGTCAAATAGATGAAATAGAAATTGGAACGCTCATTTTAAAACAAGATAAACTGACTTTTGTACTAGAATTAAAGAAAGAATTTCAAAAGTCAGATTATCAAAAAGTAATTTCTCAGAAATTAGGAAATCAGTTTT
>DAIUBX010000055.1:6726-7646 GCA_036846465.1 Bernardetia sp. | reverse complement strand
GATAATGGTCCTGGATCTGTTTATACTTCTACTTTAGGAAATCAGTTTTCAGAAATAGAAGGTTTTATTTTTCTAAAAAAAATACCAAAAGACAAACGTCATTATTCAAAAATTGATTATTCAAAACTCTCAGAAGTCTAAAGAAACATGCTATAATAAAAAAAGCAACCTCAAAGAAGTTGCTTTTTGTTTTCATGAAGAGATAATTACAGTAATATTCTAATGTAGAATCTGTAATTCAATGTCTTTTTTTGCCTGATGATTAGTCAATATAATAGGTTTCGTAGCTTGTTTTGTCTTTTCCAATGATTTGTAAAAAGTATGTTCCTCTATCCATTTTTTCCAGATTAAGTGTACGTTCTTGACTTTCTTCGTTGATAGTTTCTTCGTATAAAATATTACCTTCTGTATCTGTAAGTGTTAGTTTTACAGTTCCTTTATTATTCTCTATAGATGCAAAAACTTCATTATTAGTTGCTTCTGGAGAAAAAGTAGCTATAAAATCATTCTTTGCTACACTTTTTACAGTAACAGTTCTTTTTTCCTTATAAGTTTCACCTTCTATAAGTACTGTATAAGTTCCTGCACCAATAGCAGTCATATCATAAATGCGTTGAATTTGAGCTTTTTTGCCAATAGCTTCAGAAAAAACAAGTTTCAAATCTGCATCGTAAATCTTTACATTGAGCTTTTCTTGCCTCTCATTATCAAATGTTAAAACAAATTTGCTACTGTTTGGTAAAGCCTCCACAGAAGCAATCATATTATCTTCATCAGCAAAAGCAGAAGTAAATGAGGTAAAAGAAAGTATAACAGCGAAAACTAAGGCGAAAATTGATTTTGATGAGTTCATAATTAATGGTGTTTTTAGAGTGATTTTTCAGAAAATCTGAAATAAATAGAAAAGTGTAAAAAAATAT
>DAIUBX010000055.1:0-6716 GCA_036846465.1 Bernardetia sp. | reverse complement strand
AAATATTGTTTTTAAATTAGTATTACATATGTGTTAGTTAGTGAGACATTGTTGGTTTGTGCAGTTCGTGTTTCTCATTCGGTGTTACAAAGCTAACGGCTTATTTTGACATAAGTTTCACTTCAAAAATACGTTTTTGTGAACAAGTAGTTTAACTAAAAAACATGCAACCCAAAATAAAAACTGTTTTTTAAACAATTAAACAAAATTAAATTCTAATAATCTTAATTTTTAATTAATTAAATTCTTTACTATTGATTTTTTATGTTAAATTCAAAACTTACTCAAAAAGGAACTCATAATAAATCATAACGTCGAATAGAGTATGCAACCCCCTATTTTTATGAAAATATAATTTGTTATTTTTAAACAAAACAAAATAAAATACTGCAAAGAGTGATTTATTGAGACTTAACAATTTATTAATTTTATATTTATTAAAAATAATTAAAATAGAAAATAAAAATAAATTTGAAAAATTTTCTAAACAACTATAAACTAATTCTCAAATTAGTTACACTGCTCTTCGGATGTCGAATACAAAAACGACACTCAAGTTCAAATGGGCATATAACAAATTTTTGTAGTAGTGTTGGTGGTGTCGCTTAACTAAAACACCAATCATGGTATTAAATATGAAACTAAGTATTTGAGTCTTGGTGATTCTTAGTGTCTTAGTGTTACAATAAAATTAGAAGCTATGAAATTTCTCAATAAAGCAAAAAAAAGCAACTCCAAATGAAGTTGCTTTTCTGAATTTATGAAGAGATGAATAATTCTTAGTTTACATAATAGGTTTCATAAGTTGAATTATCTTCTCCTATTAACTGTAAAAAGTAAGTTCCTTTTGGTAAATTTTCAAGACTGACTGTATATTTTATATTTTCGGATTTGATTGTTTTTTCGTGCAAAATAATTCCTTGTTCGTTAGTCAGCGTTACGATAATAGTTCCTTTATTATTCGTGATATTAGCTGTTGCTTGATTTTTTATTTTAGAGGAAAAAGTAGCTCTAAATTCGTTTTTTACTCTGTCTGTTGTTTCTGTCTTATTTGTAACAGAAGAATTAGCTGCAAAAGAACTAAACGAAAAAGTAAGCATAAAAACAAGGGCGAAAATTAATTTTGAGATGTTCATAATTGAGTTGTGATTTATAAATTGATGTAACTAAAGAATAATTATTTTGAAATAAAATGAATTATAAATAAATGATTAAACTTTTGAAAAATAGTTATTTTTTTTGTTTCCTTATTTTTCGTTGGTCTTATAATTCCTAACGGCTTTTTTTGAAAGAGGTTACAGATTGAAATTTGAGTTTTTGTAAAATCACTTTTAACAAAAAAACGTGCAACCCAAATAAAAAATCATATTTAAAGATATTATAAAAATTTTATTCTATAAAAAACAAAATTATATACTTTTAATTCTGAAATTCTGCAATTTTAAGTTAAAAGTAATACTATTACAAAACTCCCTATCATAATAAATCATAACAAAATAAGAGTTTGCAACCCCTCAATAAAATCAGAATTATATTTTAAAAAACCAACAAATACAGAATTATATTCTGATTATTGGTATTATCTAAGAGTTGCGTTTTTTTATTTCTTTTATTTATTAAAAATATTTAAAAAGTAAAAATAAAAAAAGCGACACTATTTTGTGTCGCTTTATCTACAAATTGAAAAAAATCTTTTCCTAAACAGACTGGGAAGTCTGTTATACTTACTTCTGAATAACCAATTTCTTAACTGTCATAAAATTTTTATACTGACATCTAACTAAATACATTCCGTTTTTGATAAAAGAAGGCAAGATGATTTCTTTATCAGCATCAAAAGAAGAATAAGGATTTAATTTATATTCTCCCAAAACTTTTCCTGTCAAGTCTATAATCTCTACATTTTCTATTTGTGTATTGAAACGAATTTTGTCTTGTGCAGGATTTGGATACAAAACCAAGTTTTCTTGCCAAAGCTCAAACTCACTTTCTTCTGTACTATTATCAATTCCTGTAACTACATCATCTTCTGCAAAAACAGGACGAAGCATCAAACTTCCATCAACAAACTGATTTTGTTCCCAATAATTACGAACATTAAAGAATAGTTTGCTTTTAGAATCCGTCTGAACATCAAGACCAATCGGCAACATACTTTCTCCCAACTGCTGAATTCCTATATAAATCGTATCAGAGACATCAATCGCACGAGAAAGTTTGATTCGTTTAAATTGATTTATATCATCTGAATATTTCAAAATAGCATTTTGAGTAAGCATAACTGAATCTTTAATATCATTTCTTGATAAATCAATTTTTTGCCAAACTCTCAAATTAAAGGTTTGATTTTCTACATTTGCCCCAATTCTTGCAAAATAAACGTCAATATGTGTCAGTTTATCAGGTTTAGAAACATAATATTGATAGGCAAGTTGTCCGAAACGTTGATTAATTCCTGCTGCATATTCTGCATTTCCATCATCATACGCATAAAAATCCTTAAATGTAGAAGTCTGACTAATTGTGTCGTTATTTCTTGTATAAACTCCTCCAAAATTATCGTCTGGCTCTCGTGTCGTTACTTGAAATTGATGTGTAATGGTCATCGAATCTTGTCCTTGTGGCAAAATACTAGCATTCGGAATGGCTACAATTTCTTTATTGCGTTCAAATCCCTCTACTAAATCTGAAGAAGAAGCATTATCAGAATCCAAACCATACCAATAACCTAAAATTTGCTGAGTTTCTTCATTTCTAACTTCACACAGATAAGAAACTACATTAAATGTTCTGTCCAAATTATTGACGGATGAAAAAACCGAATCGGTTAAATAGCGTGTTGTATCACTCCAAAAATGGTCATAAGGAACAGCCGAATACGGTTTGGTAAAATGTGTAGGTGTTTTGCTGGTCGCTACATCAAGAAAAACAGTATCAGTCGGAGTTCTACTTGAATTGAAATAAATATAATCTACATTCCAAACATCAAAAGCACCAGAAAGACGATTAAAAGACGTAAAACGAAACTGTAAACTATCATGATAAAATTTTTCTTCTTGAATTTTCAGAATTACGTGTTCGAATCGTTTTGTATCAATTCTTCCACCTCGTTTTTCCCATTTTTGTTCCCACACTCCTTGATCATCTAAAAATTCTACTTTCAAAAAATCAGTTGTATCAGGCGTTTCTGCATTTCCACGAGCCTGTACCATAAACGAAAAATACAATCCATCGCCTGTATCTGTGCCTGTCAAATCTATTCGTTGAGAAGTAAGCGTATCTCCTAAGCCTTGACGAGTAGGAAAAAGTTGGTCATAAGGCTTTCCATTAGCTGCAACACCGTCAAAAGTAGCTACATTTTTAGTTGGAGAATTAAATGCAATTCCATTATTAATAAAAACACCACTTCCTTTTATCCATTTTGTAGAATCGGGCGCACCAATAGGCGTGGTCGAAAAATCTTCAAAAAAAGGCAATCTAAGAACGATTGTATCTTCTTCAATTCTTTGAATTTTATTTAATCGAACAGAATTAGATTTATCTGTTTTAGTATTTTTGAGTTGCTGCGAAGTATTCTGTGTTTGAATTGGAAAAACCAAAATTTGAGCAACAGTATTTGTATAAATTCCTAAACTTATAAAGATAAGAAGGAAAAGGGTCATTATCGTTTTATTCATAACTACAAAAATAAGGAAAAAAGGGAGTTTTGTCGATTTAGATTCTCTTAAATTATCTTGAACCGAGCTTAGAAGAGCTTAGTAAACGTTAAATTTAATTTTTGTAGAGATTTTTTGCGATAGTATTCTGAGGTTTGGTTTGTAAAATATCTTTGTTAGAAGTAATACCAATGAAAAAAGATTCCTATTACAAAGTTATGATTTAATTGAAAAAATACAATGCTATTTTTTCATATCTATTAAACGTTATCACGGTTATTTATAGGAGCAAAAATAAAAAAAGTGCTTGAAAAAACCTCAAAAGACAAAATAATAGATTAAGTTTGAAAGAGAATAAAAACTTAAATTGTTTTATAATTTATCCAAATTTTACCTAACTACTTTAAACTATGAAATTCTCACACCTCTTTTTGCTTTTCTTGTTTAGCCTTCTATTTACTCCAAGTTTGGCTCAAAACACCTCTAAAACAGATTCTCTTTTGCATTTAGTAGAGTCTTCTTCTTCTGATACAAGCAAAATTCGTCTTTATAATCAACTGGCTTTGGTAATGATAGAGAAAGATTTGGATTCGGCTTTACAATGGACAGAAAAAGCTGCTTTGGAATCAAAAAAATATCAATTTCATGAAGGTATTTTTGAGAGTTATGAAACAGCAGGAATGGTTTGGACAGAAAAAGGCAACCATGATAAAGCCATTGAATCTTTCATAAATGCTATCAAACACAAAGAAAAACATCTTCCTACTGTATCTCTAGCAAATATTCATCGTCAGATGGCTATTGTTTTTGTGCATCAGAAAGAATACGAACGTGCTGAAAGTTATTATGAAGAAGCTCTAAAAAGTGCAGAAAAAGAAAAAAGTGATTTGACACATTCTATTTATTTCAATATAGCCACACTTGCCTCCAAAATGAAAAACTTTGAAAAGGCTGAACTTTATTTTGATAAAACACTTCAAAATCCCAAAATTTCTAATTTAGAAAAAGGAAGCGTTTATCTCAATAGAGGAAATATGTACCAGCGAATGAAAAAATTAGATAAGGCTAAAGAATCTTATACCAATGCGTTGCAACTATTTTCTAAAAATGATAAATCAGAATTAGCCAAGACTTATAACAGTATGACAGATATTGCTCTAAAAACAGGAGATTATCCTTTAGCTGAAACATATGGTAAAAAAGCTGCTGGTTATGCGTTAGAAGTACAAGATATGAGAGCTGCTATTTATGCGTATCGAAATTTGGGTTATTCTTTTTATCTTCGAAAAGACTATCAAAACGCCTATGAAATACAAGAAATTGGTAGAAAGTTAAAAGATAGCTTATATCTTCAAACAAATACACAAGTTTTGAATGAACTAGATGAAAAGTATCAAAACGAAAAGAAAAAACGACAAATAGAAAAATTACAACAAGAAAAAGAGCTTTCTATCGAACGAGAAAAAACGATTACTCTACGAAATTATTTTATAGTTGCCTTGGCAATTATCATAACTATTGTTTTGTTGCTTTTACTGCAAATTCAAAAAATTAGACATCAAAGAAAAATCGCTCAACAAGAGATAGAAAAACAAATCCAGCAAACTATTCTAGCTGAAAAAGAATCCAAAATCAAACAGTATAACGAACAACTGCACCGTCATACCAATAATTTATTACAAAAAAATCAGATTTTGAGTGAATTAAGAGAACAGCTCAACACACTAAAAGATGCAGAAGACGAACAAGAAAAACTCAAAAAACAAAATATACAAGAACTCATCAATAGCCGAATTTTGACAGACGAGGATTGGCATAATTACAGACAAACTTTCAATCAAGTATATCCCACTTTTTTTGATACCATTCAAGAACAATACAATTCTATTTCGAAGGCTGAAATACGAATTGCTACTTTATTAAAGCTCGGGCTTTCGCAGTATGAAATGGCTACCATTTTAGGTATTTCGGAGGAGAGTGTGCGTAAAGGAAAGTATCGTTTGAGACAAAGAATGGAAGTAGATTCAGAAGAAAAGGTAATCGAAATTCTTTCAAAACTAGAATAATACCTTTTTTATTCAAAAAGAAGAATACTTAAAAATGGCTTTAAATGGTTAAAAATCAATGATTTATATTTTGTCCCGATTTTGTCCCAGCGTTTTTTTAGCTTTTTTTAGACTTTCTCCGTAGATTAGGTACAACAAATTTAGGCAGTTCTACAAAACTTTAAAAGAGTTATAGCCTGTCTAACTAATCACCAAATTTACCTTATCTATTATCTAACTTATTTAAGAAAGCGTATGAAAATCAACAATTTATTTATTCTTGTGCTGTGCATTACTCTTTTTGCAGCGTGTAAACCAAAAGAGAAAGTAAAAGAAGTCGCTGCTGTCGAAGCTTCAACATCTATTTATAAAGAAGGTGACAAAATACAAGTCCTTTGGGGAAGTGGCTATTATCCTTCTACAGTCGTGGAGATAGGAAGCAACGAAAATGCAGGAAAGTATAAAATACACTATGAAGGTTGGAGTAGTGGCTCTGATGAATGGGTCAAGACTGATCGTATTCGTTCGGCAGATATTCAAGATGAAAAAGTAGTACCTGTACGAGGTTCATCAACGACAACAAACACAACAACAACTGATTCTACAACAAAACAAGCCGACTCTAAAACGACTTATAAAGTAGGGGATAAAATAACTGCAATATGAAAGTCAGGACAATATAAATCAACCATTTTGGAAGTAGGAACAGGCGATAAAGCAGGAAAATATAAAATCCATTACGATGGCTGGGGCGATACATGGGACGAATGGATAGGCACAGGTCGTATCAAATAATAGTTTTAGAATTTTCTTGTTTTTACATGTTTAAAGTAGCAGATAAACTGGCTAGGGCATTTTGCTTTAGCTAGTTTTTTTATTTCTATTTTTTTGATTAAAAATAGAGTAATTTATCTATCGACAACACTATTTATTACACTATTTCAAAAGGTTTAGGTTATCTTTTATACATAAAACAGGGTTAAAACCCTATCGATTACCCACATGTTTTTTAAAT
>DAIUBX010000054.1:6635-10530 GCA_036846465.1 Bernardetia sp. | reverse complement strand
TTAGAAAGTAATAGTTATCAAAAAACAACATTATGCAAACTCCAAACGACGATTTTAATAACAACGACAATTTTAGAGAAAAAAGAGAATATAGCAGTTCAAGACACAATAAAGCCCAAAGACAAACTACTTCTAATTTTATTTTTGGTTGGCATCCTGTTTTAGAAGCACTTCGAAGTGACAAAACTATCGATAAAGTATTGGTAGAAAAAGATTTCAAAAGTGAGGAAATGACAGAACTCATGCAACTCGTAAAAAAACAAAGCATTTATGTTCAGCGAGTTCCTGTTGAAAAATTGAATAGAATTACACGAAAAGCGCATCAAGGCGTAGTTGCTTTTGTTTCTGAAATTGATTTTGTTCCTTTAGAAAATATCGTTGCAGGAGCTTTTGAAGCAGGAAGAAATCCTTTGATTTTGATTTTGGATAGAATTACTGATGTTCGAAATTTTGGTGCAATTGTTCGTTCGGCTGAGTGTACAGGAGTGGATGGAATTGTAGTTCCGACACGCTTAACAGCTCAAATGGGTGCTGATGCTGTCAAAACTTCGGCTGGAGCGTTGATGCACATGCCAATTTGTAGATATAGAAGTTTGGTAGGCGCAGTCAATTTTTTGAAAGAATCGGGTTTGAAAGTAGTTGCTTGTACTGAAAAAACAGATACTCAAATCTATGATTTAGAACTTGGAGGTCCTTTGGCGATTGTAATGGGTTCGGAAGAAGTAGGTTTTTCTGGAGAAATTTTAGAGATTGTAGATGAAAAAATGAGCCTTCCAATGACAGGAAAGATAGGTTCACTTAATGTTTCTGTTGCGACAGGTGTAGCACTTTATGAAGTTGTCCGTCAGAGAAATTAATTCAATCAAAATAAATAAAATACAGTTCGAAGTAATTGAAATTCACTGGTAACTGTTTACTGATAACTGGCAACTGACATGTGGAGTTTTTGGGAAAATAAATCATTCAAAAAGTACGATTATATTATTGTCGGTGCTGGTATTACAGGACTTTCGACGGCTGCAAGTCTTGTCGAAAAACAACCAAAGGCTAAAATAGCTATTTTGGAAAGAGGTTTTTTACCGACAGGTGCAAGTACAAAAAATGCAGGTTTTGCTTGTTTTGGAAGTCTTTCAGAAATTGCTTCTGATTTGGAAACGATGAGCCAAACCGAACTCACAGACCTTGTAACAAATCGTTTGCAAGGGCTTGAAAAACTGCGTAATCGCTTGGGAGACAAAAAAATAGGCTACAAAAATTACGGAGGATATGAACTTATTTTAGACAAACAAATTCCGTATATAGACCAATTAGGTAAAGTAAATCAACTTTTAGAACCCGTTTTTAATGGACAAAATGTATTCAAGACTAAAGATGGATTAATCGAAGGTTTTGGTTTTAATGCTCGTCATGTTCGTAGAATTGTCTATAATCGTTTTGAAGGGCAAATTCATACAGGAAAAATGATGAAATCGCTTTTGAATTATGTCCAAAAAAGAGGTGTTACAGTTTTTACTGGTTGTGAAGTAATTGATTTTGAAGACTTGACTAATCATGCAGATTCTTTAAACGGACAAGAAGGAAAAAATAAAGTCATTGTAAAAATCAAAAATCCTTTACACGCTGAAGGTGCAAATTTTTCTGATATCGAACTTATTGCTTCAAAAGTAGCTATTTGTACAAATGCCTTTACTAAAAAACTCATTCCAGATTTGGATTTACAAGCAGGACGAGGACAAGTTTTGGTAACCAAACCTTTAAACAATTTACGTTTTAAAGGTACTTTCCACTTAGATGAAGGCTTTTATTATTTTCGAAATTTTGGAAGAAGAATAATTTTAGGTGGAGGCAGAAATATAGATTTTGAAGGAGAAACAACTACAAAGTTAGAAACAACAGAACTCATTCGTGAAGACCTAAAAGCAAAATTAAGTGAAATTATAATTCCAAAACAAAAATTTGAAATAGAAACCACTTGGGCAGGAATTATGGCTTTTACAGAAACCTCAAAAACAAAAACACCACTTCTTCAAAATCACTCAAAAAATATTGTTTTAGGAATTCGTTTGGGTGGAATGGGTGTCGCCTTGGGAAGTAAATTAGGAGAAGAAATAGCTGAAAGGATAGGAAATTAGGATTTGGGAAATAGGAGATCGGAGATTAGAGAAATTCTTTATCCGTGTGCTTTGGCACTTTCATTTACTTTTTTTGATTGTATAAATAGAGTAATTTTCATTACTTTCAATTAAAAATGAAAGTTAAAAATTTTGGCTTTCTTTTTGAACTTGCACACACATGTACTCTTGAAATCCAATTTCTTTACTTATCTATATTTTACCTATGAAAATTCATAAAAAAATGGTCAAAACCTCCTATGTATGGAGAATGCTCTTATTTTCATTTTTGTTTACTTTTTTTTCTACACTCTCAGTTCCTGTTTTTTCTCAATCTTTATATGAAATTAAATTTTCAGCAGACAGAGTTACTTACAAAGGTTTTTTGGTTTATTTCAATGAAGAAGATGCTTACATGCGTGTTGCATATACGTATAACAATGTTTATAATGTTGTAAATATAGATTATACTTCTGTTTCTGGACAAGAAGATGGCTATAATTACTTTGTCATGCAGGGAGAAAATCCTCAATTTATTACCCGAGCAAGTAGAGCGCAAACCTATAATCCAGATCATTTTGTTTGGGTTTGGGACGAAGAAACAAAAGGAGAAAAACCCTTTGTAACAGACGACCCTAATTTTAGCGAAGAATCCCTAAAACGAGTAGATTCATATAAAGAATTAAAAGTTTCAGAGCTAACAGATGCGTATCTCAATGAGTTTTTTAGCAAAGATGACGACGAATATATTGCTTTTCAAAATATGCGTGATAATGAGCTAGATAGTCATGTCGCACAAGAACATTATGACAACAATACAACTCAACAACAAAATCAAGAGGCAAATTATGGAGCTACAAAAATGCACTTGGTCATGCTTATAAATAGCAGCATTGGAGATATTGGAGCAAGTTGTGAAACGGACAGCCGAAACATGACCAAAGAATTTGAAGATATTGCAGCAGCCTTAAAAGTTGATTTTAGAAAATATGAAGTAAAAGGAAGTAATTTTACTAAAAGCAATGCGATGAATGTATTGAATGGTCTGAACCCCGGTAGTAATGATATTGTCGTTTTTTATTATAGTGGACACGGTTTTCGTTGGTCTGACCAAACTGATGCCTATCCTCAAATGGATATTCGTGCCTCTCCTTACACCAAACTTTCAGCAGAAACAACAATTTCAGTTTCGTCAGTTTATAATCTTTTGGATAAAAAAGGCGCACGTCTAAATATTGTCATTACAGATTGTTGTAATTCTGATATTGGAATCAATAAAATGACAGAAACGAGCTTTTTGGCTGGGCGTTCGTACCAAACTCCTCATATAGAAAAATTACAAAAATTATTTTTGGCTACAAAAGGAAATATAATTGTTACTTCTTCTCAAGCAGGTCAAGTTTCTTGGTCGAATAGTGTCAATGGTGGCTTTTTTACGCTTAGTTTTTTACAGGCTTTTCACGAAGAAATTAGTTACCTCAAAACACAAGAGCCTTCTTGGGATACTATTTTGAAAAAATCTCAAACTAATACACTTAATAAAACAGGTAGTGGTTGTAAAAACTGTACTACTCAAAATCCAGTTTATTATACCAAAATCACGAAAAGATAATCATCCCCAAATTAAATTTAGCACTCATGAATTTTACTCAAAAAACGTTTTTTTATATAGCCATTTTTACTTTCGGATTGTCTTTATTTGCTTTGAGCAGTTGCTCAACAAAACTGGCAATCGTGGTCTCTTTAGGCTTGATACAGACTCCTTTGTAGATAAGGGGTCTTTT
>DAIUBX010000054.1:0-6625 GCA_036846465.1 Bernardetia sp. | reverse complement strand
TATTTGCTTTGAGCAGTTGCAAAGAAAAAGAATTACAAGCTATGCAAAAAATTATCAAAGACTCAGAAGAAATAGAGCTTTTTTTAATAAAAGAAACTCCTATTAATCCATTAGAACAAGATTCTAGCAAAACTTATCTGTGTGATTATGAAGTATTCGAAAAAATCCCTACTTCTCCTGAACAATCCGACAGCATCAAAACTGCACTTTTAGACACCACAAATTATATTTCTGATGTCGAAAAAAAATGTATGATGATGCCAAAATATGCTATGCGAATGAAAACAAAAAAAGATACTTTAGATATTGTCTTTTCGGATAATCCGTGTGCAAAAGCTGTTGCTAAAAATTCTCTTCTCAAAACTCCCAAAAAAGACGAAGAGAAGAAAAAAGAAAATATGTTTTATATTGATTTGACAGCAGAAAACACAATTATCAAACTTATTCAATCTATTGTTCCGAAAGAAGAATAAAAATTCATTGTTGTTGGTGTCGCTTCGCTAAAACACAGACAACGGTGTAGATTAAAATTTTATTTAGTTCTTTTCAAAAGTCTTTTCTGAAAATGAAAAGGCTTTTTTTATGCTCTTTTTTCATTTTGTTTAGCATAAATTAGTAATTTTACTTTTTATAACTAAACTAAAAACTATGATTCCAGCTTCCGAACTCATCATCAATCCTGATAATTCTATTTATCATCTCAATTTACAACCTCATCAATTAGCAGATACAATTATTACGGTTGGCGACCCCGAACGTGTGCCTTTTGTAAGTCAGTTTTTTGATTCTATAGAAGTAAAAATTCATAAAAGGGAATTTGTTACACATACAGGAATGTACAAAGGAAAGCGAATTTCTGTAATTTCGACAGGAATGGGAACGGACAATGTAGAAGTTTTGATGACCGAACTAGATGCACTTGTCAATATAGATTTTGAAACTAGAAAAATCAAAGAAAAACTAACTTCACTCACCATTATTAGAGTAGGAACTTCGGGTTCTTTGCAAGAAAGTATTCCAGTTGGGACACTTTTGGCTTCTCAACATGCTGTCGGAATGGATACGCTGATGCAGTTTTATAGATTAGGACCTATATCGTTTCAGCAGACGAAAATTTAGTAAATCATTTTACAAAAGATGATTCTAGTAATTCTGTCAAAATGATTAAAGGAAATACGCTTACTTGCCCCGGCTTTTATGCGCCACAAGGGCGAGAAGTAAGATTAAAACCCAAAACGGATAATTATTTAGATAAAATCAGAAATAAAATAGATAATTTTCCACTTACCAATATGGAAATGGAAACAGCAGGATATTATGCTATGGGGCGACTTTTAGGACACAAAATGCTTTCTCTCAATGCCATTCTTGCCAATCGAATCACGCATGAGTTTTCAGAAAACCCACAAGAAGAAGTAAATCATTTAATTGATTATACTTTGGAGAGAATTATTAGTTTATAAAAGAAATGTCAGAGTTTTTTACTAGCCCTAAATAACTCTGACAATAATTCCTTTGGCATAACCTAAAGATTAAACTTATAGATTAAGATGGTTTTTCAGAAGAAGAACTCTTTTTGTTTTTACCTCTCCTTTCATGTACCTCAAAATACCAAATCACTAAAGGACGAGCCACCACAGCAGAAACCAAGATAACTCCACCTGCATAAAAATAAATATCCATTTCTGCTACTTCTACTGAAGCTATGAAATACGATAAAATAATTACGCTCAAAATGCCATATAGAGGAACTAAATTTCCTACCATCGCCACCGTAAAAGGATTTAAATATTTCATTAATTGCACCGATTCGCTATACGCATATACCGAAACTCCCAATGCCAAACTAAAAATAAGTGCAAAATCAGTCCAGCTCATATTCCATTTTACAGGAATAAATTCGGCTACTACTCCTCCATAAAATGTAGAAAAAAGCAATACTGCGAAAGCCGTAAGACTTGCTCCTAACATTTGATAAAATGTAATGACCAAAGAATCAGTTTCTTTTACCAAATCAGCATTAAAAATAGTGACCAAAGCACCAAAAAAAGCAGCAAAAAGAGCCAATAAAAAACCTAATCCATAATCAAAATCAGAGCTATAAATAATATAAATTCCAAAAATGGCATTCAATCCTGTAATAATTTCCCCTACTGACAATGCTCCTTTTCCCAAAATAGGGCGCAAAATACTTACAAAAAGAGGAATTGTAGCCAATCCAATCAGACAGACAGCTTCGTTCGCTAGTTTTGCCGAAAGAACAATTAATGTCCAATAAGCAAATGTCAAAATCCCAGTTCCCATCAAAAAATAGGTCTTTTTTCCTGTCCATTTGAATTTTTTGATAACTAATAGCCATATTGCCAAAAAAACAACAGCCATTGAAGTTCGATAAAAAACAATTTCAGTAGCTGACAAATCTATTTGATTGACCACCAAAGGTACAAGACTAGAAAGCCAAATTATAAAATGAAGACGAATATGGTATTTTAACAAAAGAATTAAACATTATAGAATGATGAATATTAGAATCTCCAAAATACAAAAAAGTCCTAACTCTTTTATAGAATTAGGACTTTTTTGGTTATTTATTTTAGAGTTCAAAGATAAGCAACATTTTATTTCTGTTGCAAAAGCACTTTCAAATTATCATATTTCAAGAGTTGCAAATAAAATTCTTTGAATGCTTTAAACTCACTTGGCTCAATACGAGTTTGTTTGAAATGAACAAAACGCTCAATATACAATCCCTCTGCTGTTTGTTTGAGTTTGAGTGTATAAGTACCAAATTTTGTATCAAAATTAATGTCTTTTGGTAATTTTTTGATAGCAAAATTTTTGTTCATTTTTACATTTATACGCTGAATATGAGGCTGTGCAAACGTGAATGTTTTGATGTCCATTGCATTGGTTCTCTCACTTCCGTAAATCGCCACATCAGCTTCAACCGTTTTTACAAAAGGTAGACGCATAAAATAAATTCCTGTTACATCATCGGTAAATTCTCTAGCGTGGAATTTATAATTTGCTTCCAAAGGAACAGAAATATTTTCTACCTTATCAAATTCATGTGAATCGAGTTCAAGATTACGAAAAGCACTACTTCCCAAACTAGCTATAATATGATTTGGCAAATTATCCTTTGATTCTAATTCCATTGTCGAACGCCATCTTCCAGCTACGAGACCTGTATAAGTGGTTTTTACTTCCAAATCAAGTGTATTATATTCGTCCAAAACTGCCGTTACATCATACTCTGTAAATGTTTTGGTAGAATCTGTTTGATTGGCAGGTAAACGAAATGCTTTATTTTCTCCATCTTTTATGAGCAATGCCCACGCTTCAGTATCGCCTTCATTAAGCGAATAATACGGATAAAAATCAGTTGTTGGGTCAGAATAATTGATTTTACCATCCAAATAATAGGCTACAATGGCGTGATTAAATTCCATTTCTAATGGCATAAACGGCTGTGTATTTTCGTTTACTTTTACCAAAACATAATACGATTCGATACCTATTTTTCTGAGCATTGCAATCATAATAGTTGCTACGTCTTTACAATCTCCGATTTTTGAAGAACATGTAAGGTCGCTATCTTTTGGAATATAACCAGACTGCAAAAGACTTGTAGAAGAATAATTGATGTTTTGAGAAATATAATTAAAGATAGTTTCAATTTTTTGTTTATCCGTCATTCCATCTTTAATAATATCTTTCAAAATATCATCAATGATATAATTTGATTCTAATTTTTGATAGGTTTTGGCTTTGTACCAATCTACAATAATCCCCCAGTCTTCTGTCGTCGAAACTCTCAAAACAGGATAATATTCCAAATCATCTACCATCGCATTATCTGCAATCGGAATTGGAATATTTTCGTAGTCCCAACGGTATGAAGTCATTCCATCTTCACGATTAGTTACTTTAAATTTTCCGTCTAATTTATGACTTTCATAAAAAAGATTTTGATTTTTAGGAATTAAGAACTCTAATTTAGCTGACAAAATTGGCGCAGGAAAAGGAATATAACTGCTAAGACCAAAATGATTTCCAAGCTCTGAAAATGTACTCCAACTAGCCATTCCTTCTACTTGAATAATATCGCCTACTTTCAAATTTTTGAAAATAATGAATGACCCTTCTACATCTGGACGAGTTTCTGTTCCATTTTCACGAATTACCTTTGCGCTTGTTACTCTTCCCAAAAGGTCAAAATTAGACTGTGTCCAAAGTTTTGCACCCGATTCAGTCAGAATTTTTATCATCACATTGCTATAAAAATAAGTTGCCTGTGTTGTATCGTTCCAAAGCACATCACGATTATAACCTAAAATGATTGATTCGGCATCTTTGTATTCTTTTTTGAAAGCATCAGTTTGAGCAACCTTTTCATAATTAGCTTTATACTCTTCAAAAGAAGGAGTTCCGAATTTATTTTTGTACTGTTTTTCGCCTTCAATTTTTTCGATTTTACTATCTAATTCATATCCATTTTGACTATCTGAGAGTTTTTGCGCTTTTTTGTAATAGGCAAGTGCTGTTGGCTTATCGCCTTTATCACTATGAATATCGCCTATCATTTCATAAATAGCACTTGAATTTGGGTCAATTGGAATTGCTTTTTTGATAGTTGTCATGGCTTCATCGTAGCGTTCTTTTGAGTACAAATAATTTGCTTTTTGGTATATAATCCAACTTTCATTAGGCTGAATAGCAATCATTTCATCATAAAGCCCCAACACTTTTTCTACTTGTTTATCTTGTTTGTAAAGTGTGATTAGTTTTTTATAGGTCGCTACATCATAATATTTTTTGAGAGCTTTTTTGTAGTCTTTTTCTTTTACTTTGTCGTCATCTTTTTTGTCTTTTTTCTGATTTTGGAAATAATCTTCTGGACGATTATCTTTATCATCAATGTATTTTTTCAGACTTTGAGAATAAAAAGGATATTCTTTTGCCATTTTTTTGGCGTAAGCAATTCGCTCATCTTTACGTCCTTTTTGGTCATAAAAACGTAATTTTCTTCTGATAACATCAAAATTCGAACGACTAATTTTATCCAATTGATCTAACTTTTTTTCATACTCTTCACTCTGATTTTCAGCATCAATTTCCTTCAAATCTTTGTAGAGAAGCGTAAAAATAGGTGTTTTTTGTTGGTCAAAAGTTCCCATCAAATCAAAACTTTTTTCAGTTTTGTTATTTTCATTATAGACTTTTGCAGCCAAATATTTGAAATATACTGAATTTGGATTTTGCTCTACTTTTCTAGCAAAAAACTCTTCTAATTCTTCTCCATTTTCTTTGACTAAATTTTTAAAATACTCAAGTGTTTCTAGACTTGTCGTCTTAGAATTTTCAAAGTTTGTAGCAACTGAATAAGTTACAGGGTCTTTGTGAGCTTGTAGTGGAATTGCAATACCATTTTTATCTGTCAAACGAATCAAAAGATTTCTTTGATAATAGAGATAATAATCGTCTTCAGATTCTTCTATTGTTTCGATAGTACTTTTTTGTCTTTTATCATCCTCTTCTTCTTCCTCTTCTTCATCATAATCAATGCTTTTCATTCCATCAAAATCCAATTCAGAAGAACCAGAACCACCTTTAAAATATCTTCCTACGGCATATTTTATCAAAATTCTATGATTTCCAACAGGTAATTTAAAAGAAACACGTTCGGCATCATAATGTGCTGAAATAGTTTTTGGAGAAGCAAAAATTTCTTTTCCATCCAACCAAATTTTGATAGGGTACGAACGAGTAATGCGAAAATCTATTTCTTGTTCTTTGTCTGTACTAAAAAATGTATTTGCATAATGAACGCCTTCCGTTTGGTCAAGAAAAATATCTCCATCGTACTGAAAATAAGGCAAAGTTTCCCAAGAAAGCAGTTCATCAGTAATAATTTTATAACTTCCATTTGGATTGAAGGCTTCTTTTTCAACAGGATATTCTACGGTATAACCGTAACCATTGATGTTTGGAAAACCATTTATTGTTGACCAAAACAAACGATTATGAATTTTGGCAAATGAGGATTTACTTTGTTCGAATTCTCTCCTTCTAAATTCTTTATAGGCTTCAAAAAGCGATGGACTTACATAAAAACGAGAAGACATTTTTTGCTTTCCATTTTTATCATACATTCTTTCCTTCAAATCAGAATAAGAAATTGAAATTTGTCTTTTGAAAATATCATAATAATTCTCATCCCAATGATAACGCATAAGTCTATTGAGATGTAAATAATAGCCTTGTGTATCACCTTCTACTTCGGAAAGAAAAATCATTCCTTTGTTGGCTTCTGCGTTGGTGCTGTCTTTTTCAAGCGTTTGCTGGAAGGCTTGACGTGCCTTTTGATGGTCATTTTGCCCAATAAATTCCCAACCTGTTTTATTTTGAGCTTGAGAATAACTAGGAATAGTAATAAAACCTACTACAAAGAGTAAGAAAAATAGTTTTGAATGTATTTTTTTCACGAAATTATTTTGCATAAAATTTATAAAATGATAATTAATTGTTGGTGGTTGTGCTTGTATTGAGTGGGTAGTATGGTATATATTTTTCTTACAAAAGTAGTTAAGTACACTGTTTCAAAAGTTTTAGGTTATTTTTT
>DAIUBX010000053.1:0-10565 GCA_036846465.1 Bernardetia sp. | reverse complement strand
GGTCGTTTTTTGAATTTAAAAAACATGTGGGTAATCGATAGGGTTTTAACCCTGTCTGAAGTTTATAGCAAAACTTATTAAACACTGTACTAGCTATTTTATTTTTGATCAAAAAAAATTCCTATCATTCTACATTTATTTTATAGATATTTGTAGTGTATTAAGTAGCGTACCTTTTAAGGCGCAAAAAATGTACCGTAGGCTTCAGCCTTCGGAAGATGAAAATTGTTTTCTAGTCGAAGACTAAAGTCTTCGGTACAATTTACTCACTCTAAAGAGTGAGCTACCATGCAAAAAATAAAAATCAAGGAATTGTAGCTTTGATTTATTTCTAACCCTAATGTTATTGCATTTGTAAGCGATAACTGACCCATTTTTATGAGCAAAATTAATGTAACTCTTCCAGACGGAAGTCTCAGAACCTATCCACAAGGCATAACAGCTTTTGATGTGGCAAAAAGTATCAGTGAAGGACTCGCACGTAATGTGATTGCAGCCGAAGTAAATGGACAGGTGTGGGATTCTACACGTCCGTTACCCGAACAAACGTCTCTAAAACTCCTCACTTGGAATGACGACAACGGAAAAATGGCATTTTGGCATTCTTCTGCCCACCTTTTAGCCGAAGCCTTAGAAGTTCTTTACGAAAATGTAAAATTTGCTATCGGACCTCCTATCGAAAACGGTTTTTATTACGACGTTGATTTTGGTGAAAAAGGATTTTCATCAGATGATTTGCCAAAAATCGAAGCCAAAATGAAAGAACTTGTAAGTCAGAAAAACGACTTTGTAAGAAAAGAAGTTTCGAAGGCTGATGCAATTTCTTATTTCACAGAAAAAGCAGACCCGTATAAATTAGAAATGATTGAAGCCTTAGAAGATGGGCAAATCACTTTTTATACACAAGGAAATTTTACAGATTTGTGTCGTGGTCCTCACATTCCAAATACAGGAATTGTAAAAGCTGTAAAACTTTTGAACGTAGCAGGAGCGTACTGGCGTGGTGATGAAACTCGTCAACAACTGACACGTATTTATGGAATTACATTTCCAAAAGAAAAAGAATTAAAAGAATATTTAGAGCAAGTAGAGGAAGCTAAGAAAAGAGACCACCGTAAATTAGGAAAAGAATTAGAACTCTTTACTTTTTCTGAACGTGTTGGTTTGGGACTTCCTTTGTGGTTGCCTAAAGGTACAATGCTTAGAGAGCGTTTAGAGCAGTTTTTGAGAAAAGAGCAAGTAAAACGTGGTTATGACCCAGTTGTAACACCTCACATTGGACACAAAAACCTCTATATCACTTCTGGACACTACGAAAAATATGGTGCAGATGCTTTTCAACCTATCAAAACACCAGCAGAAGGTGAGGAATTTTTCTTGAAACCAATGAACTGTCCTCATCATTGCGAAATTTATAAGACAAAACCACGTTCGTACCGTGATTTGCCGTTGCGTTTGGCAGAATTTGGAACAGTTTATCGTTATGAGCAGAGTGGAGAATTACACGGACTTACTCGTGTACGTGGATTTACGCAAGATGATGCACACATTTTCTGTATGCCAGACCAAGTAAAAGACGAATTTAAAAGTGTTATTGATTTGGTACTTTATGTATTTAAAGTATTTGGTTTTACAGATTATTCGGCACAGGTTTCACTTCGTGACCCAAATAATAAAACTAAATATGTAGGTTCTGATGAAAATTGGGATTTAGCAGAACGTCAAATCAAAGAAGCTGCCGACGAAAAAGGCTTAAAAACTGTCATTGAATATGGAGAAGCTGCATTTTATGGACCTAAATTAGATTTTATGGTTCGTGATGCAATCGGTAGAAAGTGGCAATTAGGAACAATTCAAGTAGATTACAATCTTCCAGAGCGTTTTGAATTAGAATATATCGGTTCGGATAATAAGCCACACCGTCCAGTTATGATTCACCGTGCGCCTTTTGGTTCGATTGAACGTTTTGTAGCTATTTTGATTGAAAGCACGGCAGGAAATTTCCCTCTTTGGCTTTCTCCTGACCAGCTTGTTGTCTTGCCAATTTCGGAGCGTTTCAATGAGTATGCAAAAGAAATTGTACAAAAACTACGTGAAAAAGATATTCGTGGTAGTGTAGATGAACGCAATGAGAAAATCGGTCGCAAAATTCGTGATGCAGAAGTCGGAAAAACTCCTTATATGCTTTTAGTAGGCGAAAAAGAAGTTGAATCAAATACAGTTTCGGTTCGTAAGAAAGGCGAAGGCGATTTGGGTTCGATGAATTTAGATGAATTTATGAACCATTTTGTAAAAGCTGTTGATGCTGAATTGGCTGAATAGTAATTCAATTACCAACTTACAATACAAAACCGTTTTTTATTTTCTGAAAAAACGGTTTTGTATTTGAAACTAATTTATTGGCTTTATCTCTTTTAGTTCATTAGGTAAACCTTGATCTAAGTATTCTGAGAATTCTTTTATCTCTAGCAATTTAATTCTTTTTTTCCATCTTATTTCTAGTAAAAAATCTAGAGTCATTAGTACCTTTGTTTTTATTTCGTCTTTATCTGTTTTT
Organism: Bernardetia sp.; assembly: GCA_036846465.1. GTDB lineage: Bacteria > Bacteroidota > Bacteroidia > Cytophagales > Bernardetiaceae > Bernardetia. The sequence goes on along the minus strand of DAIUBX010000053.1, from coordinate 8,008 downwards.
AATTCTGTTAGTAACTTGTCATCAACTAAATTTAAATCTAGTATGGAGGAGTATAATTGATATTTCTCGCTAATTGCTTGTAATGAATATTTTTCAATTTCATCTTTTGTCAAATCTAAAATACTAATAGTTGGAAGGTCAGATTTTTTTATAATAAATAAGGTAGAGTGTAATCCTCTGAAATTAGGAAAAGAATATATATCTACTTTTTTATAAGAGTTCTGTGATAATCCACGAATTTGTAAGTGTGGAGAATTTATATAGGCATTAATGTTCAACCCAACATTTATTATTATATGCTCTTGATTCAAATCTAATTTGTCTATTCCTTTAAATAATTCGATAGATTTAAGTAGATAAGTCTTAGTTCTTTTAGTATAAAAATTGAAAATTACACTTTTTGAGAGGTCTTTAACTATAATGTTTGCTAAAAAAGATTCAAAATCTAAATGATGTACTTCTGGAGATTTTGCAAACGCATCTTTACTATAAAAAATAGATTTTCCTCTACAATAATATTTTTCCTTAACATTTAGTTTCTTAAGATTGCTAATTAGCATGAATTTATCAATATTATGTTCTAATATAGTTTGAGTTTTCTTATTAAATTCATTGACTTTTTCTATTGAAATTGGTAAGTTAATTTTATTGTCTTCATATTTTTCTTTCAACTTTGCTTCTAAATTTTCTAAAAAATCTATAGGATAAATTTTATTATTGTCTTCACACCATTTTCTTGTAATAAAAGAAAAACCTAAAGACTCATTCAAATCTACATTGTCTAAATGAGCCTGAATTATTCTTTTGAAATTTGATAAATAATCTATCCAATATTTTAATTCTGATTGAGTACTAGGCAGTACAGGAAATGCTAATGGGTTTATATATTGACGAATTGTATATTGACGTAAGAATAGGATACCTATATATTCACAAGTCCATTTAATTATAACAGATTCTGCATTTATACCACTTTGGTCTGGAAAGCTATAGAATCTGAATCTATATGGATTATAATCATAATTAATTGTTTCATAGTAAAATGAGAATATTTCATCCATTGAGCTTGGTAGTAATTCATAACTAGGAGGTTCACTCATGGTATAATTAAACATTTGCTTAATGGATTTATATTTTGATTTATAAGTAAGTAAAGCTCCTAATGTGTAGTGAAACTTTATAAATTGACTTCTCTCTTTTTCTCTCTGTTCAAACTCTTCAATATTTATAATAGGCTTTTCGCTAGATAAGTCATATTCTTTTCGTATGCTCCGTAAACTATATTGCAAATATGAATTTGCGTTTTCCCAATGATACCCTATCATTCTCTCTTGCTCATATTCTAATGCTAATAATATATTTCTCCATATCCATGTATAAGTATTTTCTGAGATTTTTGCATCAGTAAACTCTCCTAGTAACCAAATACTACCAATAAACTAATATTTTATTAGTAAAGAAGAAGAAACTTAAAAATAGGAAGAGATTACTAAAAAATACTAATAAACTAGCTGAATTTTCAATTACAAAGTCTATATAACTTATTCCTGTACTGAAAAGAGTAGGGATTCTAAAAGACCAAATTATAAATGATATAAGAGAAACAATCAAAGAGTATATGAATAGCTTATTAGCAGGCTCTTTATTAAAAAGACTTACTATATGGTCAGATAGATATTTTTCATCTAGTCTTGCTATTACTTGAAATAAAATAGGATATGCAACACTAAGTATAGTTATAGTTGCTGTTGCGTATAATGCAATTTCGTACATTGATGTAATTTTAAATAATAAATTTATATTTGTTACGTATTTTATTAAAAAATAGTTTTCAAATTTTAAAATCCAAATCAGCGTATTTTTTTAATCTGTACACCTTATCTTTGTAGGTCTTTAAAAAAAAACTAGAATAAAGTCTTCCTAAAAAAACAAATGATAACCACTCAACGACTTATTTTAAAACCACTGACCTATAATCAGTTGATAAAGTATATAAATTGCAACAATTCATTGGAAGAAGAATTAAACTTAAAGCCAAATTCAAGAACAATATCCCTAGAATTGAGAGAGGCTCTTGAACAAACTATTCTACCAAATGTAGCCAATAAAAGTAAAAATTATTTGTATTCAACACTTTGGACAGCCATTTCCAAAACTGAAAATCAAATGATAGGCGATTTATGTATCGTAGGAGAGCCAAATAAGGAAGGAGAAATAGAAATTGGTTACGGAACGTATGAGGAGTTCCAAAACAAAGGATTTATGACCGAAATTGTGCAAGGAATTATTGAATGGACAAAAACACAACCCAAAGTAAAATCTATTCTCGCTTCGACAGAAAAAGCAAATTTAGCTTCTTGCAAAGTGCTTGAAAAGAATAATTTTGTTGTAGTTGGAGAAACAGACTCATTATTGAATTGGAAATTAGACCTAAATTAATTTCACTCAAACCTAAAAAACAGAATTAAAAAACTACTTCTTCAATGATTCAGACGTTTTGACAAGACGAATAAATTCTCCTTTGCACCCTTCTTCATCGTTCGTTTTGGCGTTGGACGCATTCTCCAAAATCTATTGATACAAATCTTTATTACTTTCTTTATTTATTACCCTATTCGTAAAAAAACTTAAAAATGTTGCAAAGTAATTGTAGAAAATCTTGTAAGTAAGATTGCAAAACCTTTAGAAATGGCTAATTTTGTTTTATAAAATAATATTAATTAGCTACTCATTTTTATTAGAGATGCAATTTTGCTAATTATTCCATACAACTAATTTTCAATCTAAAAGACAGTTTTTAAATTGTCTTTCATAAAAAAGATATGAGTCAAAAAACAACATTACGCCAATTTTTGAAAGAGAATGAAGCAAATCTTCCTGCACCACTTTCTGAATTAGACCATTTATTACACTCTATTGCTCGTACAGCAAAAACGGTTCACGGACATGTTTCTCGTGCTGCCATTACGGATTTATACGGAACAGCAGGTTCTAGCAATGTACAAGGCGAAGAACAGGAAAAATTAGATGTACTTGCAAATACACTTTTTATTACCACTTTTAGAGAGAGTAATTTAGTTTGTGTGGTGGGTTCGGAAGAAGAAGAGGAAATGGTCTTGATGGACAATAATGACGCTGAATATGTCGTGGCAATGGACCCTTTAGACGGCTCTTCAAATATTGATGTAAATGTTTCGATAGGAACTATTTTTTCAGTTTTCAAACGTAAATCTGCAAAAGGAACAAAACCAAAAGTAGAAGATATTTTACAAAAAGGAACAGACCAACTCATTGGTGGCTATGTTTTGTATGGAACAGCTACTGCGTTTGTTTTTACAACAGGAAATGGCGTTCATATTTTTACGTATGACCCAAAAGGAGGCGATTTTTTACTTACTCACACCAATTTACAAATTGCAAAAGACGGCAAAACGTATTCTTGCAATGAAGGTGGATTTTTAGGTTTTACAGAAGGCGTAAAAAAATACATTGATTTTTGTAAAGAAAACGAATACAAAGCTCGTTATATCGGTTCTTTAGTGGCAGATTTTCATAGAAATATGCTAAAAGGTGGAATTTTTATCTATCCAAGTACACAAAAAACACCAAAAGGAAAATTGAGATTATTGTATGAATGTAATCCGTTAGCTTTTATTGCTGAACAAGCAGGTGGAAAAGCGTATGACGGACGTGTGCGTATAATGGATATTGAACCCGAATCTTTGCATCAACGAACTACTTATTATGTTGGTTCTGCAAATATGGTCGATAAAGCTTTGGAAGTAATTGATATTTACGAGCCAATTACAAATTAAATTATAGATTTATAAAAGTCAGTTTTTTAGAATGCTATCGTTACTATTTTGTAATGATAGCATTTTTTGTTTCTAGTGTTTGTATTTTTAAAGTCAGTTTTTAGAAAAGTTGCCTCGCCTTTTTCTTTGTGTTTTCCGTAAAGAATGAAATGAATAATTATAAAATATTCAAAAAAAATGCGTATTTTTCTAAAATAAGGAATTACCAAACTACTTACTTTACTTATGGACAAAAAACAACAAATAGATGAGCTTTTCCGAAAACTCTATATTGTAGAATCCAAACAAACCGTTTTTGAAAGAGAAATCGGAAAACTACGTACACAAATTGAAGGGTTACAAAATGAAACTTCTTTTGAACCTCATACTGAGACAGAAGAAAAAGAAGAACCCATTTTACGTCAGAAACCAATTTTTAGAGATATTCCTTCTGATTTTCCTTCTGAATCTGAAAACGAAAAAGAACAAGAAAATCAAGATTTTATTCGAAGAAAAAAAACTGTTTTTGAAAGACATCCAGATTCTCAAAACCAAGCTCATAATCAAGAACAAAGACAACCTCAAACTCCAAAAGTTCATCAAAAATCAAGTATTGAAAAATTCATTGGTGAAAATGTAATTTATATAGTCGGAGTCTTGATTATTGTTTTGGGCGTTGGAATTGGTGTAAAATATGCCATCGATAACGACATGATTAGTCCTCTTACAAGAATCGTTTTAGGCTATTTTGTCGGTGCTGGTCTTTTGGGTTTTGCAATTTATTTGAAGGCAAAATATGAGAAATTTAGTGCAGGTCTTTTGAGTGGTGCAATGGCAATTTTCTATTTTGTTACCTTTATGGGTTATGATTTTTATGGATTATTTCCAAAAGAATTAGCCTTTGGGTTGATGGTAAGTTTTACAATTTTTACGGTTGTGGCTTCTCTCAATTATGATAGACAAATTATTGCTCATATCGGACTTGTAGGAGCATATGCAGTTCCATTTTTGCTTAGTGATGGCTCTGGAAAAGTGATGGTTTTGTTTATTTATATGGCAATTATCAATCTAGGTATTTTAGCTATTTCTATCAAAAAATATTGGAAACCTCTTTATATAAATGCTTTTTCGCTCACTTGGCTTGTTGTTTTAGCTTGGTATGGTGCAAAATACAATCAAGAAGATCATTTTAGCTTGACTTTAATTTTCTCTACCCTTTTCTTTCTTATTTTTTATATTTCATTTTTGGCGTATAAAATCAAGAAAAAGGAAATTTTCAATGCTGGAGATGTTATTTTGATGCTCATCAACTCATTTATTTTTTATGGAGTTGGTTTTGCCACACTTGCTACAAACGTTCAGACAGAAAATTTAGTAGGATTATTTACACTCGGACAAGCAATTATTCATTTTGGGGTGAGTGTAGTTTTATATCAAAATAAACTCGCTGACAGAAATTTATTTTATCTGGCTTCTGGATTAGTTTTGGTATTTATTACGATTGCCGTTCCTGTTCAACTGGATGGAAATTGGGTAACTTTGGTTTGGTCGTTACAGGCTGCGCTGCTGTTTTGGATTGGACGAACCAAAAAAGTGGGTGTTTACGAATCGCTTTCCTTTCCTTTGATGATTTTGGCTTCTTTTAGTATGCTTCAAGATTGGGAAATGGCAATTACTACCTCACTAGGAACTTACAATTATGAGACTGGAAAAATGGTCTTAAATGAAATAATGCCTATTTTCAATGTAATTTTTCTTACTTCAGTTATTTTTGCAGCTTCGTTTTTCTTTATTGATTTTCTGAATAAGAAGGATAAATATGTTTCGGCTTTACAAGAAAAAGCAAGTAGTTTTTTGAGTTTCATAACGATTGTAATTACTACAATTCTTCTTTTTGCGCTTTATTTGCCTTTGGCAGTCGAAATATCTATTTATTTTAATCAACTTTATGAACTTTCTAGGCTTGATGTAATGGTAGAGGGAGGTTATCCAAGTACTTTCTATAATTATGATTTACCTCGTTATCATATTCTTTGGTTGCTCAATTATACACTTTTCTTTTTTATTGGATTAGGTTTTTATTGCATCAAAAAAGTAGAAACTCAAATGCCTATCATCCTCTACTATTTGGCTTCTGCTTTTGTTCTATTTATTTTTATGAGTGGAGGTTTGTATGTACTTAGCGAACTTAGAGATAGTTATATTTCCCAAGAATTAGGTAAATATTATCAAATCGGAATTTTTAATTTATTGATTCGATATATTTCTTATTTACTTGTTGCTGGTCTTTTGGTTACTCTTTTCAGACTTGCAAAACAAGATTTCTTGAAATTTGATTTTATTCCTTTCTTTGATTTTATCCTTCATGTTTCTGTTTTGTGGCTGCTGAGTGCCGAACTTATCCATATTTTGAGTCTAACAAGCAATGCAGATGCCTACAAACTGGGTTTGAGTATTTTGTGGGGAGTATATTCGCTTTTTGTGGTTGTTTTAGGAATTTGGAAAAAGAAAAAATACTTGCGTATTGGTGGTTTAGTGTGGTTCGGAATTACGTTTGCCAAACTTTTTTTCTATGATATTGCAGCTTTATCAACCATTTCCAAAACGATTGTTTTTGTTTCTCTAGGAACTCTACTTGTCATTATTTCATTTTTGTATAATAAATATAAGGATAAGATTGAGGGATAAAACTAAACCCTTAGGTTCTTCAAGACCCTAAGGGTTTTAATAGAAAATATATTTCATTACAAATTAAACCAATAAGAAACCTTCGCTACAATAGCACGGTTTTTTGAGCCAAAATTTTCAGGTAAATAATTTTCTGAATAGACTAAGAAAAAGTCTGAAACGGGTTTGAAACGCCATTGAAAACGAGCATTCAAATTGACATTATCGGCTTGCGTATTGTATTGTAAAAAAGTCGTCAAAAATAAACTACGACTAAAAGAAACATCTAAACGAGGACTAATAATCCAAAAATTAGCACTATTGTAAGGTTCTGGCAATTCAATAATATTGTGGTCAAAACTGACGGCAAACTGTCCGTAAGGTTGAAAACGGTAGCGAATTGTTCCATCAACATTAAAACGAGTGCCAGTAAAATAACTTTGATGCGTAGCCGAAGTAGAAAAGTTAAAACGTTTACGAGAATCAGAATTAAAATAAATATATGCCCCTGTATTAGTAAACTCTTCTCCTATCTCAAATTGTTTTCCTCCCGAATTGGTAGGGTCAAAAGCAAAAAATAAATAGGTATAATCATTCATAAAGCCAGCCCCAAAACTACTTGTATTAAAAAGATTAGCATTGTATTCAAAAGAAATATTTCTATCTGTCATTTTCCAATTCAAATCAAAATAGGTATTGAAATAAGCATGAAAATTATGACGCTGAATTTTTCCTTTTTTTGGATAAATATTATAACCCACCCAATCTTCAAAACGCCAAAGACCTTTTCGAAGTACATAACCAATATCATTAATATTATAATTTTCTCCTACTAATTCGTGATTCCAAGCAGCGTAAAATTTACGAGTGTTGTAAGCAAAAAAAGCAGCGTGAGCAAAAGTTCCTTTTGTTTCGTCTGGTAAAAAGGCGTGATGATAAAATACTTTTCCTCTCCATTTGCTATCCTTTGATTGTAAGTTATAATCAATTCCTGCCATTCTTGTATAAGGTTTGTCCGAATTTTCATTTCCAGTTTCTTGACGATTGACAAAAATTCCTGCAATATTCGAACGAGAAAAAATCTGTCTTTGAAAAGCTGCTACGGTATAATTATTACCAATAATTCCTCTTTCTTGGTCTTGTCCTGTTTGCATATTCAAAAGACCCACTCGCCAATCTTTATTTACTTTTCCACTCAGTCGTGCGCCATACAAAATAGGATTCTGTACAATTTGATTAATCGTAGTATCAAAACCAATTCCGACACGACGAGAGAAAAAAGGACGCATTCTACTAAAACCAAAATTGGCAAACAAATCACTATTTTCTAAAAAAAACTGTCTTCGTTCTGGAAAAAATATCTCAAAACGACTCAAATTAGTAACTTGTTGGTCAACTTCCACTTGAGAAAAATCAGGGTTTACGGTCAAATCCAAATTCAAAGAAGGCGAAACGGCAATTTTTGCATCGCCCCCAACGTTTCCTTTTGTTTGATAAGGTGTATCGTTGATATTATCTTTTGCAGCCGAACCAGCTAGATAAGGAAT
>DAIUBX010000052.1:9905-10593 GCA_036846465.1 Bernardetia sp. | reverse complement strand
TTAGTCTGCAACGTGGTTATTTACAAGCTGCTTCAGGAACTCAAAATACAGCCTATAGTGTTGGTATTGACTACAGTATGCAGGATTGGAGTATCTCAAACGGTTCTCCTGTTTTGAGTGGAAATCGCTTACAAAATAGTTATAAAATCAGTGTAGGTGGAGAAATTACGCCCAATGTTCGTAACTCAAAATTTTTAGCCCGAACGACTTACCGAGCAGGATTTTCGTATGCACAAACGCCTTTGGTTGTCAATGGAGAGTCTATTGAAGATATGAGCTTTAGCATTGGTTTTTCGCTGCCTGTCAAAAATAATTTTTCTTCTCTCAATATGTATGGCGCAATTGGTCAGCGTGGAAGTTTGAATTCCATTAAAGAACAATATGTAAAATTTGGCTTAGGAGTTTCTATTAGTGATAGATGGTTTGTTCGTTCTAGGTTTGATTAATGAAGTATTTTTTTGAAAAAATATTTTCAAAAGAATATTTTGTTTAATCCTTCTGAATTGCCATTAGTTACCTTATTTAATTACTTAAGTAAGAAGAGTAGGGGAGTAACGAATAAATAACAAAATAAAATTTGGCTCAGTTCGTTTTTTGGTAAAGACTTACAATGTGAAGAATTACTTATATAGCATTATTTTTGCACGTAATGTTGTTGTATAAAAATCTTACTTCTAACCCTAAATGT
>DAIUBX010000052.1:5744-9895 GCA_036846465.1 Bernardetia sp. | reverse complement strand
AACCACTATTTCTACTCTTATTGCTGTTCTTGTTTTTTTGCACACTAGCAAAGGCACAGCCTCCAGCACGTATTTTATTTAATTCTATTTGAAGAGCCTATCATCGTTTTCCCTGGTGATGGTACGAGTGCATCTGGTGGATATTATGATATTATCGATGAGACACCTGTAGTTGGTTGGAATGTAGAAACAGAGAATGTTGTAGAGATCTGGCGCAATAACTTTAATAATGTTCAAGCGCAAGAAGGGAATCAGCATGTTGAGCTTAATGCATTTAATCCCTCTAATGTATTTTTAAGTGTTTGCCTTTTAAATGGAGAAACTGTAACACTTACATTTGCACACCGTGCTAGAGCTGGTAACGGGGCTAATCCAGCTAATTCTAGGATAGATGTTTTGGAAGTTGCAGCATTTAATGAAACAGATATTCTAGATAATAATATAGTTACGATTAATCCTGTTACCATTAGTGCTACTAATGTAAATGATGATGTAGGAGGTACTTGGACAGGAGTAGGTACTGTTAGTAATGAAGCATCAAACTCATTTAGAGCAAACAGCCCTACCTTTGGATGGACAGAATATTTTTGTGAATAACTAATACAGGTGCTTCTGGACCTTGTAGAATACGTTTCAGAGGTATTGGTGGTGGGTCTTTTGGTAACTTTATTGACAACGTAAAAATTGGTGGTCTTAATCCTTTGACAGAATTTAGTTCAATAGCTTACTCTGATGATGAAGGAAGTGGAGGTAATATGCCTGTATTGCTTATCAATGGGCGTGTAGATGCAGCTTCAAGCGTAGAAGTACGAATTCAAAATGGAACAGCCACTCACCCTGCCGATTATACCAATACAGGAACAATAACCATAAATATACCTGCTGGAGATTATGACGGAACAGTAGCAACAGGAATTCCTATTCCTTTAGGGATTGTTAATGATAATGATGAGGAGGAGAATGAAACTATTCTTTTAGAATTAGTTGAAGATAGTGAAACAGGTAATATAATAATTGCAGATGCAGATTGTAATACTACTGAAATATTAAATACAGTTTATACCATTATTGATGACGATGTTGTTCTACCTGTTACCTTTACAGAATGGAAACTAGATGACACGGAATGTGGAATTGTAAAATTAAATTGGACTACTGGTCAAGAACTCAATAGTAATTACTTTGAAGTACAATTCTCAGGAGAAGGAAAAGACTGGAAAAGTATTCACAAAGTAACTGCAAAAGGAACTACTAATCGCATCAATGAATATTCTTTTATTCATTACACAGATTACAAATCAGGATATTATCGTTTGAAACAAGTTGATTTTGATAATCAATTTATACTTACTAAAGTTCTTTCTAGTAAACAAGATTGTGATAAGGAAAGTAATTATTTTAAATTCTATCCAAACCCTAAATCTTCTAATGAGAACTTAACTTTAGAATTTTATTCTGTTTCTGCTACATTAAATTATACTATTATTGATGCTTTAGGAAGAGAAATAAGAAATAACTCTATTTCAACAGTTTCAAATCAGTTTATCAAACAAAATATATCAGAAAATCTTACTAAAGGATTGTATTTGATTAAATTTTCGCAGGAAGGACAAGAAATATATCAAACGAAGTTGATTGTTAGATAAAAATTATTTTTCTCATAAAACTAAAAAAGTCCTTATTCATCAAAAATGAATAAGGACTTTTTTAATAACTCTTGTCGTTGTTGGTGTTCCCACTCACAACTAACATTTATAATTATTCACCTACTGATACACGTTCGAAGGCTTTAATTTCCATTCCTTTTCCTTCATTTTTCACATATTGAGCAATCGTAAGTTTAGGGTCTTTTACGAAAGCTTGGTTCAATAATGTATTTTCTTGAAGGTATTTTTTAACATAACCTTGAGCAATTCTTTCTAAGATATTTTCTGGTTTGCCTTCTTCTCTTGCACGTTCTACGCCAACAGCCATTTCACGTTCAGTAACTTTAGGGTCAACACCATTTTCATCAACAGCAACAGGATTCATTGCTGCGATTTGCATACCCAAATCTTTTCCAATAGACTCATAATCAGCACTTGCAGCATTTTCCATAGCTACCAAAACACCAACTTTACCGTTTGAGTGAATGTAAGCAGCTAATTTATCAGCCGAAAGATGATTATAACCTACAATAGAAATTTTTTCGCCCATTTTACCAACAAAGTCAGTAATTTTAGACTCTAATGTTTGTCCACCGATTTCTAAAGCTAAAAGAGCCTCTGACGTAGAAGGTTTTTTACTAGCTGCAAGAGCTGCAATTTCGTTTCCTAACTTTACGAACTCTTCATTACGAGCCACAAAGTCAGTTTCACAACCTAATCCAACGATTACGCCTTCAGAGTCATTGTTGAAAATTTCGATAAAAACTGCACCTTCAGAAGTATCTCTATCAGCACGTTTTGCAGATACTTTTTGTCCTTGCTTACGCAAAACATCTACTGCTGCTTCAAAATCTCCATTTGCTTCTGTAAGAGCTTTTTTGCAGTCCATCATTCCTGCACCCGTCATTTGACGAAGTTTGTTTACATCACTTGCCGTAATTGCCATTGCTGTTGTATGTTTTGTGTTCTTGATAGAACGAATTAAAACTAATTAAAAAAGAATCAATAAAAAAAGAGTGATTAGTAGCTACAAAGTTACGAATCACTCTCTTATGAAACAATTACGAATTACGAATTACGAAGTCATCATAAATGATATATCTATCTATAATCAGTAATTTAAAAATAAACACCTTTTAATTAAAAATAATTTATAAATTACAAATTAAATTCGTAATTCGTAATTTTTAATTCGTAATTATTCATTAATTAAGATTAAGCAAATGTAGAATTTACAAAATCTGTATCTTCTTTTGAATTCTCACGACCACGGTAAGAATTAGCAAGAATAGTTTTGAGGCGATTGAGTTCTTGACGAGCAGTATCTAATCCTTCAGAAGGACGTTCAGATTTTTTTGTTTTGAAAAAGTCTGCTTGAACTGTTTTTAGTTCGCTGATACGCTTCTCAATCTTTAATTTGGTCTTTGTTTCGAAAGCCATAGTGATATAAGAATTAACGATCTAAATTGGTGAATTGTGAGTTATGAATGGTGAATTAGCAGTACAGTAAATCACTTTTTTTACACTCAACACCTATTAAAATCTGTTTTGATAAAATCAATTTATATATAAAGTAGCAAATAGCTTCCAAGCTGTTTGAACAGTATTGTACACTATTTACTACTTTTATTTGTCTAGTTTATAGTAGAATAATAATCAAGATTAGAAATAAAAATGAAATAGTAATTTAATTTCCTATTCTCTAATTTCCATTTCCCAATCCCTAGTTATTTATTCCTCTTCGTCTGCATCTGCATTCGAAGCAGCAGCTCTTGCAGGTTTTTTGCCTGTATCAACTGCACGTTTTTTGTCTTCTTCTTCTTGCAATTTAGCTTGGTCTTTGTCTTCTTTGCGTTCTGCCAAACCTTCTTCGATAGCTTTACCGATGATAGTAGTAAGAAGTAAGATAGATTTGTAAGCATCATCATTTGCAGGAACTGCATAATCAACGATATTAGGATCTGCATTTGTATCTACGATAGCAAAAACAGGAATGTTAAGACGTTTTGCTTCTTTGATAGCAATGTGTTCACGAACAACATCAACTACAAAAAGAGCAGAAGGCAAACGATTAAGGTCTGCAATACCACCTAATACACGCTCTAGTTTCTCTTGCTCACGTGTAATCATAAGACGTTCACGTTTTGCTAAATTTTTGTACATATCACTTTTGATCATGCGCTCTGTTGATTGCATTTTCTTGATAGACTTACGTACAGTAGCAAAGTTAGTGAGCATTCCACCCAACCAACGATCTGTAACATAAGGCATATTTAGGCGTTGTGCCTCTTGTGATACTATTTCTTGTGCTTGTTTCTTAGTAGCAACAAACATAATTTTTTGTCCTTTACGAGCCAATTCTTTGATGGCTTCGGTAGTACGTTCTAGACTGGCGAGAGTCTTATTAAGGTCAATGATGTGGATACCATTGCGCTCCATAAAGATATAGGGAGCCATTTTTGGATTCCACTTGCGTTTCAAGTGACCGAAATGCACGCCTGCGTC
>DAIUBX010000052.1:0-5644 GCA_036846465.1 Bernardetia sp. | reverse complement strand
GAGCCATTTTTGGATTCCACTTGCGTTTCAAGTGACCGAAATGCACGCCTGCGTCCAAAAGGTCTTTATATTCTATTTTGTCCATAGTAATTTTTTACTCTGTGAGGAGAATGTAAATCAATTTCGAAACTTTGGTTCTTTTTTCTGTACGTTTTAATCAAAAAATAAATTCTTGATTAATGTAGAGGCGAGAACCACGCATTCGGGATAATTATTTTTTTAACTAAAAAGGTAAGGTTAAGAACTTTATATTTTTTCAAAGATGCCTTTTGAGAAATTTGAAAAAATAAGTTTTTGGATAAAATTGTAATTGTCTGACATGTTGAAACTTCTGACAAATAATTGATACATATCCAAAAGAAAATTCTTAACGCTTGCTGAATTGGAATTTTTTACGTGCTTTTTTACGACCCGGTTTTTTACGTTCGACCATACGAGGGTCACGTGTCATGAATCCTTCAGCTTTAAGTGCAGGACGAAGTTCTGCATCATATTCTACTAATGCACGAGAAATACCAAGACGAACAGCACCTGCTTGTCCTGTAATTCCACCACTAGCTACATTAACGTTTACATCAAAAACACCTACTTTGTCAGCAATGACAAAAGGTTGGTTGATGATAATACGTAAGATTTCTGTTGGGAAGTAGTCTTCTATAGTACGACCATTAACAGTAATTTTACCTGTTCCTGGTTGCATATATACACGAGCTACTGCCTTCTTACGTCTTCCGAGGGTGTGAAGAGTTGTACTCATTTATAAATTAAATGGTTTAGATTGACCTAAAAAAGTGGAATTAAAATTTTACTTCTTTAGGCTGCTGTGCTGCATGAGGATGTTCACTTCCTGCGTGCACAAACAAATTACGGAATAACTCACGTCCTAAACGGTTGTGAGGCAACATACCTTTTACTGCATCTTCTACAAGTTGTGTAGGTTTACGCTGTAAAATTTGGCGTGCTGAATAAATTTTTTGACCACCTGGATAACCAGAGTGAGTAATGATCTTTTTGTCGTTCCACTTCTTACCTGTAAGGTGGATTTTTTCGGCATTAATAACGATTACACTATCGCCACAATCATTGTGAGGAGTGTAAGAAGGTTTGTGTTTACCACGCAAACGTTTCGCTATTTCACTTGCCATACGACCAAGTGTTTGTCCTTCTGCATCGACAATAAGCCACTGACGGTCTTTTTTGCCTTGTTCTGCAGTAACAAACTCAGTTTTGTAACTAAGTGAATCCATTTTGTTGGAATTTTTTGAACAAACAATTAATTACGAATTACGAATTAAAAATTATGAATGAATAACCATTATGATTTTTAATTTAGTAATAGATATAAAATTATCTACTCAAATTGCTATAAAAATTTAACTAAATCCTATCAAAATCATTCAGTATCAAGATGATACATTTGGTAACGCAAAAACTTATTACTGCTATTTTAATAGGTTTGCAAAATTAGAGGTTTTCTTCTTGATTTCCAAATAGTTGAGTAAATTTATTGATTATTAATTTATGACCTATAATTTATCAAGTCTAACTGCATCTTTATATTTGCACGTTCATAAAGTCTTTTTTCTAAAGGAATTTCTTTAAAGTCTATTTTTTATATAAACGTATTGCTGACTGAAGTTGCGTATTTGAATAAAGAATAAGGGTAGAAATAGAATTATTTTTGACAAAGCCTAAGCAATGTTTCAAGAGAAGTTTTCCTAGTTCATTACCTCGTTCTTGTGCAATAATAGCCATTTTACCCAATTTTCTTATTTTTGTATTCTTTAAAGTTCTCTAAAATTGCCTTTTTATCATAAACTCCTTAATAAATAATGGTTGGGTAAGAAATTCTAATTTTATCAAAAATGGCTTTAGTTTCTTGCCAAGACAAAGAATAATTTGAATTCTTTTTTTCATTTTCTAGCCTAATAGAATATCCTAAAAAAATACTTTCCAAATCTTGATAAAAAATGCTATGCTTATAAAATAGATTTTCGCCACAAATTCGCCAGTTAGTATCAAAACTAGGAAGTTGATTTAATTGTGGTAAAATAGAACTCCTAAAACGCTCTAACCAACGATGCGATTTTTCTTTTGTTCTATCCAACGAACGAGCATGTAAATGATTAGCATAAATAGTTGTGTTTTCTCCGTCCATTTTTTCCACCACAACAACGTGTTTGCCCTCAAAATCAGAATCATCAATCAAAACTTTGTCGTCCGAACCACGTTTCGGAGAATAGGGTAAATGAAAAGTACGAGGGCATTTGTAATAATTTGTTTCTTTATTGCTAGATTTTATCTTGTGTTTTTAGTTACTATATATCATTTACGCAGGGCTTTTGCAAAACTAATCGCTTACCAAATTTTGTTTTATGCCTTTGATTTGCTAGTTTTCCTATATCATTAACTGAAACATTTATTTTTTTTGAATCGTTCCTATACTATACAAATTCCTAGGAATTTGAAATATACTTTTCATCTATTCTTCTTAATTAAATCAAACCTTGGGAATCCGTCGCACACTAAAAGACATTTTAAAAGCTATCTATCAATCCATTCCACTTATTCGTACTTGGAATTGGTCTCGTCTTTTTTTGTGCATTATTATTTCCTGTTTTATATGGAGTTTTCAAGCTCTCAATAAAGATAATTATCACACCACAATTGATTTTCCTTTAGTTATTGAGTATGCTCGTAAAGATGTAGTTGCTTTGGAAGAGCCTCCAAAATTTATTTCTGTGCAAGTCAATGGAAGTGGTTGGCGATTGCTTCAAAAAACATTAGGATTTGGAATCACTCCTCTTCAAATAGACATAGAAGACCCAACACAAGTAAAATACTTTACTGCCAAATCACTGATGCCTGATATTGTACAACAACTGAGTGATTTGAGAGTCGATTTTATTGCAGAAGATTCTATTCATCTCAATTATGATAGTATAGCAACCAAACAAGTCGTGCTTTTTATAGATAGCTTAAAGATTCCATTAGCTAAAAACCATCGTATTGCTTCTCGTATTTTTCTTGATCCAGATTCGCTTACTATTAGTGGTGCAGCTTCTTTTGTACATGCCGAACCTGATAGTTTTGAAATTTTTTTGAATGAAAATACAATGAATGATAATTATGATGAAATGATTGATATTGCTTATGAACCTCCTAGAAAAGTCAGTTTTTTTCCAAATGGTGTACGTGTTAAGTTTGATGTTGATTTGTATTTCAAGAAAACGACTACTATTTCCATTAAAGCAATTAATTTTCCTGAAGACTCTTCTGTTTATTTGGCTCGTCAGTTGGCAGTTGTAGAATATGACCTCAGAAGAGCAAATGAAACACAATCCGTTCCTGATAGCTTGTATATTTTGGCTGATTATAAGACAAGGAATATGAGCGACTCGACGATACAACCTGTCTTTTTCCCTCCTACTTTTATGGAAAATGTCAAAATTATTCCTGAAAAACTTATCCTCATTTTTCCTAAAAAAATAAGTGAACGAAGAAGAAACAGATATAAAAACTAATTTCAATACATGCGTTAAGATTCGATAAAAGAGACTCAAAACAACTAAATTAAATTAAATTTATAACTTTAAAGCCATTACCTCTCGTTATGTTTGTAAATTGCGCTTTCAAATAAACGTATGATAATCTATTCATTTGTTTTTATCGACCAGACTATTTAGATTTTTATGAAAAAATATACTTCTTCCTCCTTCTTGACTGTATTCTTTGCAGTCATTATACTTCTTTTTTCTTCTTGCTCAAATGTTTCTGCTCAAATAGAACAGCATTCGAAGTGGAACACCTATACCGAACCTGCCGATTTATCAACCGTAAAAGTAGGCGAAACCATAAAACTCTATTTTGAAGTAGATATTGATGCAGATTGGTATGTCTATTCGTCTGATTTTGATAAAAGCTTGGGTCCAATAGTAACAGAATTAACCGTTAAAAAAAGTGATGCCTTTGAGGTAATTGGCAATTTAAAAGCTGTAAATGCCAAAAAAAAATATGATGACCTTTGGGGAGGAGAATATACCTATTTCGTCAAAAAAGGAAAATTCTATCAAGTTGTAAAAATTTTGAAACCCAATGCGACTATAAAAACGACTTTGACCTATCAAGAATGTTCAGAAGTTTCGGGAAAATGTATTATGCAAGAACCTGATTTTACATTCAATATAAAAGCTCAAGCAGGACAAACAGAGAATATACAAGATAAAAAAGATGATAAAACGGATAAAAATGGCGTTAATGTACCAACAACAGCCCAAATTATTCCTGATAAAGATGACACTACCAATCCCAATACAGAAAATTCGAATCTAATTGTAATCGAAGGAAATGATAGTTCACTTCTTGAAAATCTTATTAACACAGAAACTACAAAGACAGAAACTGTAAAATTAGATTTAGCCAAAAACTACATTCCAACAGGTGACCCTTTCAAAGAATTACCAGCCGTTACGGCAGATTTGGGTGGAGAAAGTGAGAGTTTGTGGGGATTTATGATAGCTGCATTTTTGAGTGGTTTGGTGGCACTTCTTACACCTTGTGTTTTTCCTATGATTCCGATGACAGTTTCATTTTTTACGACTAGAAGTAAAAATCGTTTTGAAGGAATTGCTCGTGCTATGTTTTATGGTTTTTCTATTATTGGACTTTATACACTGATTGGCTTTATTGTATCCCGATTTTTGGGAGATGATGCTGCAAATATTTTGGCTACCCATTGGATTCCTAATGTTTTATTTTTCCTTGTTTTTATTATTTTCGCTATTTCATTTTTTGGAGCTTTTGATATTGTTTTGCCTTCCAAAATGGTCAATAGTATAGACAAACAAGCTGATAAAGGAGGATATATTGGAATATTTTTTATGGCTCTTACGCTTGTAGTGGTTTCTTTTTCTTGTACAGGACCGATTGCAGGAAGTATTTTGGTAATGTCTGCTAATGGCGAAGTTATCAAACCTGTTTTGGGAATGTTTGCTTTTTCATTGGCTTTTGCGCTTCCTTTTACACTTTTTGCCATTTTTCCTTCTTTACTTTCTAGTCTTCCAAAGTCTGGGGGTTGGTTGAATACAGTTAAAGTAGTTTTAGGATTTATAGAATTGGCTTTAGCCTTTAAGTTTTTGAGTGTAGCTGACCAAGTATATCATTGGGGAATTCTTGACCGTCCGATTTATATTGTGATTTGGATGTCGACAGCTTTCTTTTTAGGTCTTTATCTTTTAGGGAAAATTCGTTTGCCACACGATAGCATTGTAGAAAAATTAGGAGTAGGAAGGCTTTTGATGGCGATTGCTTCTTTTGCTTTCTTTTTATACTTAATGCCGGGGCTTTTTGGTGCGCCACTTAGTCCACTTTCGGGTTATTTGCCACCACAAAGTACGAATGAATTTGATTTGGTTGCCCTTATTAGAGGAGAAGAAAATGCAGCAATAAATAGCAAAGCAAAGTATTCCGATATTTTACATTTGCCACATGGCTTAGAAGGGCATTTTGAGTATTTTGAAGCCATCGAAGCAGCAAAACAAGCAAATCAACCTCTTTTTATTGATTTTACTGGACACGGTTGTGTAAATTGTAGAGAAATGGAAGCCTCAGTTTGGAATCAACCAGAAATTTTGCCATTACTCAA
>DAIUBX010000051.1:0-10644 GCA_036846465.1 Bernardetia sp. | reverse complement strand
CACATTGATATTTCCCTTTGTTTGGTCAGAAATAAAAGCGTATTCGTTGGGAGCTAAAACTAAATCTCGTTCTCGGTTTACGTCAGACATAAGTTGTTGGTGTTAAGTTAAAATGATAGATAAATTTGATGGTGTGAATAGAATATTTTTGATAAAATTCTTATCCAAAATAAGAATAAATTAGAAATTTACAAAGAGTAAATTTAGTTAGTGTAATAAATACAATAAGTTGTTTGTTTTCCTTAACGCTACTTCTTAAATAAAGGTTTCAGTTTTGGAAAAATATATTATTTTTTTTGTAAATTGAATTACATTATTTGTATGTCAAAGGCTCGTCTTTGACTGTATTTCGGATGAATTCCGTATCCTATGCAAAATGAACGAAATTTTGAAATTAGTAGGTCAAAGGCTTGCCTTTGACTGTATTTTGTGCGAACCATTGTGCATCTCAAAGGCTTGCCTTTGACCTACAAATACGGTCGTTTTTTGAATTAAAAAACTGTGGGTAATCGATAAGACTCTACCTTGTCAAAGGCAAGCCTTTGACCTACGAAAAACAATTTCAAAACATGAAAGAATTAAAATAAAATGAATTATAGAGATTACAGAAAACCTATTATACGAGCGCAATGGTGGGATTATGGCTGGAATGGAGCTTATTTTATCACTATTTGTACCAAAAACAAAGAACATTTTTTTGGAGAAATAAAAGATAAAAAAATGACTCTTTCAAAAGTGGGATTGATTGTAGATGTGCTTTGGCATCAAATTCCTTATCATAGACCTTATGTAGAATTGGAAGAATTTGTAGTTATGCCAAATCATATACACGCAATTATTACCATAGATAAGCCAATGGAAAAAACGGAAAATGCAGAAGCAGAAAGGTTTTTTCTTGAAAACCGTTTTCAAAATCAAGGTAAGGATACCCTCTCGTCTATTTTAGGTTCTTATAAATCTGGAGTAACTAAACATGTAAATCGTTTAGGTTTAGAATCTGCTTGGCAGCCTCGTTTTCACGACCACATCATAAAAAATGATGAATCTTATGAAAGAATTTTAAAATACATTCAGAATAATGTAGAAAATTGGGAAAATGATGAATTTTTCACACCATAAAATATACTTTAAAATTGTTCAAAATTGTAGGTCAAAGGCTTGCCTTTGACTGTATTCTAGTATTTTTTGAACTGAAAATAACTGTATAACAAGTCAAAGGCAAGCCTTTGACCTACAATTATATTTTGTTCGGTTTACCCTGTCAAAGGCGATCCTTTGACCTACGAAAAGACAAAATATATTTTTCAACAAAATCATTCCACAGGGTCGTGTCCACTTCCTCCCCAAGGGTGGCATTTTCCAATTCTTTTTAATCCTTTCCAACCTCCCTTAAAAGCTCCGTATTTTTTGATTGATTCTACCATATAAGCCGAACAAGTAGGCGTATAACGACAACGAGGAGGAAGTATTGGCGAAATAAAATATTGATAAAAACGAACGATTGCCAAAAATAAGAAAGAGAAAAAACGAGAAATATATTTGAGTATCACAATAAAAATAGTATTATTTGAATAATTAATTTGATTAGAACGTTATTGTAGGTATTTGCGTTATAAATTGGTTAGAATAATTTTACGTTTTACCCTTATTTTTTAACAGAAATTGAAAATAAACGAGAAATAGCCTAAAAATAAACCAGAATAAGTAAATTTGTTTTTATAACATTCTTATATTTGACACTTGTATCTAATATTTTGACTCTACCCAAATAGCAACTGCTATAAATTTAGTAATTTTGAGAATTGATTTTTATTTAATTCTCATCAATCATTCCCTTTTTTATCTTTTTATTGCAACACCTCAACTATTATGAAATCAGTTTTGCACATCAGAATCCCTTCCCTTTTAGAAAATATCCGTATTGTAGAGAGTTTTATAGATAATGCTCGTGATAAATTTAACCTAAATGATGATATATACGGAAATATTATGGTGGCTGTTACCGAAGCTGTCAATAATGCTATTATTCATGGTAATGGAAAAGACAAAAATAAAGAAGTAGATTTAAGTCTTGAAGTAGGAAAAGATAAATTGTTTTTTACAATAAAAGACCAAGGAAAAGGGTTTGACCCTAATTCTCTTCCAGACCCAACTGCGCCTGAAAACCTTTTAACTATTGGAGGAAGAGGAATTTTTCTAGTAAAAAATTTAGCTGATAATGTTGATTTTTTAGATAATGGCAGAACTGTCAAGATGACTTTTAATGTTACAAGTTCAGTATTAAATTAATATTTCAATTACGAATTAAAAATTACGAATTACGGATTTAGAAATAGAATGTCCTTACTTCATAATTCTTACCTCAAAATTCTTACTTTGTTTTCGTGGAAAAGATAAATTTAGAAGATTATACCTATCATTTGCCGAGCGAAAGAATTGCTCAAAATCCTTTAGAAAAACGAGATAGTTCGAAACTTTTAGTTTATAAAAACGGTACTATTTCGCATCATCATTTTAGAGAAATTACTGACTTTTTGAGTGAGGACTATACCTTGTATTTTAATAATACGAAGGTTATTCCTGCACGTCTTTTATTTGAAAAAAAGGCTACTCAAAAAGGACAAAATGGAAAAGGTGCAACCATAGAAATATTTTTGTTACACCCAGTTTTGCCTACTGCTGATGTAAGCGAGGCGATGCTTAGTACAGGAAAATGTACTTGGAAATGTGTTGTAGGTAATCTTAAAAGGTGGAAAGAAGAATTAACTTTAGAAAGAGAATTAAAAGTTGATAATCAAACTATTCTGATTCAAGCAAAAATCGCTGATAGAAATGAGCTTTTGATAGAATTGGAATGGAGAAATGAAAATAACGAAAATCTAGAAATTCCGTTTGTAGATATTATAGGAAAACTAGGAGTTATGCCTTTACCTCCTTATATAAAAAGGGATGCAGAAAAAAAAGATTCTTCGACTTATCAAACCATTTATAGCAAGGCAGCAGGAGCAGTTGCAGCACCAACAGCAGGATTACATTTTACTGAACATGTCCTTCAAAATCTTGCAAAGAAAAACATAAAAACTAATGAACTCACGCTTCATGTAGGTGCAGGAACTTTTCAACCAGTCAAAAAAGAAAATTTTGATGATGTAAAGGCGCACACCATGCACTGTGAGCAAATTGTTGTTACAAGAGAAAATATAGAAAGCATAATTGATTCTAAAAAAGTAGCTTCTGTTGGTACAACTTCAATGCGAACGTTGGAGAGTTTGTATTGGTATGGAACAAAAATTTTACTGAAAAATAATACGATTTTTTTTGTAGAAAAATTAGAACCCTATAGCTATGATAGTCAAATAGAATTGCCTGCCAAAAAAGAAAGTTTTGAAGCAATTTTGAAGTATATGAATGATTCTAAACAAGATAAACTCACAGGCGAAACTGAAATTTTTATTCTCCCTTCTTATACTTTCCGTGTTTGTGATGCCCTTATTACCAATTTTCACATGCCCGAAACGACACTGATTTTGCTGGTCGCTGCGTTTATTGGAGAAGATTGGAAAAAAAATTATCAATCTGCATTAGACAATGACTATCGTTTTTTGAGTTATGGAGATTCTTCTTTGTTGTTTTTGTAATTTATATCTTCACTCCCAAAATAGTTATATCATCTCTTTGAGGCGTATCTTTTTGATAATCTTGTAGTCTTTCTAATAATATTTCTTGTTGTTTTTCTAGTGGATAATCTTTTATACTTTCTAGTCTTTCTATAAAAGAACGAGTTCCCAAACGCTGTTTGTTAGATCCATTTTGGTCTATATATCCATCACTGGCTAGATATAATACTTCGCCCTTTTCTAACTCTAAGACTGTTTGTTCGAAAGCTGTTTTGTTGTTTTGACTTCTTCTTCCTCCAATAGAACGTTTACTTCCTTTTATTCTTTCTATTTTTCCATTTTTAGAATAAAAAAGACTGTTTTTTGCTCCTGCAAATGTTATTTTTCTCACTTCATCGTTTTGATTAGTTTCTATTCTACAAAGAACCAAATCCATCCCGTCGCTATTTTTAGTTTGCTGTTGTTGAAGAGCAAGTTGTATTTCGTGATCTAATTTTTCTAAAATATCAACAGGTTCTTCTATATTTTCAATATTTATTAGTTCATTAAAAAGTGAAATACCTATCATCGCCATAAATGCCCCCGGAACGCCATGACCTGTACAGTCAGAAACAACTATATAAGTTCCCCTAGAGGTATGACTCAACCAATAAAAATCTCCACTTACCACATCTTTAGGCAAATAAACCAATAAAGTTTCATCAAAAAGACTAGTTATTTTTTCTTTTGCAGGTAAAACAGCTTGTTGTATTGTTTGTGCATAACGAATACTGTCCGTAATTTCTTGGTTTTTTTGTTGAATGGTAGAAAAAGAAGTTGCATTTGAAATGGCAATCGTAATATAAGAACTCAATGCTCTAAGTATAGACACTGATTCAGAATTATAGGTATTTTTAGTAAAACTTTGTACTGTCAGAACCCCTATAATTTCATTATTGAGAAATAAAGGAACATAAATTACAGAGTTAGTCAGACCGTCTTGTATTACTTCTTTTAGTGTATCATAATGTTCATAGTTCTTTTGCATATCATTAATCCAAACTTCTTCTTCTTTTTTGAAACATTGTACAGAAAGTAGTGTGGCATCATCTAAAGAATCAGAAGAACTAGGTTGTATTTTGTCTCTTTCTATATAATATTTAAAATCTAGTGTATTATGAAGTTGGTCATACATACCAATTCCAAAACCATCGGTAGGCATTAGTTTTTTTACTTGGTCATAAACAATTTCTACAATAGTTTTGATGTTCAGTTCTGCTGTTACTTGTTGTCCTATCTTACTTATTAAGTCAATATTTTTATAAGAACTTTCTAATCTTTCGTGTTGTACTTGTATTTCTTCTTTTTGTTGGTTGATTTCTGCAGTACGCTGTTCTACTGTAAGTTCTAGTCTTTGTTTTTGTTTTTGTATGCGACTAATTCTCCATCTGTAAATCAAAAATACAACAAGAAAAAAGAGAAATAAAATAGCAACTCTAAACGCAGCCGTTTGGTAGAGAAGAGGTTTTATTTCAAATTCAAGAGTAGCTACTTCTTTGCTTTTTAGACCTTCTTCATTGTAGGCTTCTACTTTAAAAATATATTTTCTAGGAGGAAGGCTAGTATAAGTCGCTTTTCTTTCTTCGTCTGCTGAAATCCAATCTGTATCTACTCCCTCTAATTTATATCTAAATTTTACATCAGAAGGACGTACAAAACTAAGCCCTGAATATTCAAAAACAATACGCTGTGTACCTGCTGGAAGTACTATCAACTCATCGCTTGTAAATATAGATTTTCCATCTACTATAATTTTATTAATGACTATATTAGGTTGTATTTGATTAGCAGGAATAGAACTAGGGTCAATAGAAACAATACCTCCCATGGTAGGAAACCAAAAATGCCCATCTGAAGTTTTTAATGAAAATGTAGCTCCAGAACATTGATTTTCTTTCATACCATCGCTTTTATTGAATAGTTCAAATGGTATTTTTTCAGAGTTTTCGTTTAGATTATCTTTTAAATCTTTTTTTGCAATTACAAAGATACCTTGACCAGTCGTACACCAAAAATTACCATCCTTATCTTCTAGGATATCAAAAACACTTGAAAAAGGAAGCCCATTTCTAGTAGTGAAATTTATGACTTTTCCGTTTTTTATTTGGCTAATACCTTGATTAGTAGTTGCCCAAACTGTATTTTCATTATCGAAGTGCGTACTAAAGACAAGTTCACTGACCAAACCTTGCTCTGTTGAGATATGTTCTATTTGAGTTTGTTCTTTGAATTTTACGATACCAGCATTATTTGTTCCTACCCAAATGATTCCGTTTTTGTCTTGTTGGATAGACATTATAAAATTAGAAGGAAAGCCTGTTTTTATGTTGTGATAGGAAATATTTCCTGAGGGCGAAATTATTGTAATTCCTCCTGTACGTGTTCCTACCCATATATTGTGGTTGGTATCTTCAAAAACAACTCTTACAATATTACTTGAAAGACCATTTTTTTCGTCATAAAACACTTCTTTTGTGTAAGCTGGTTTGGATAAGGGATTAAAGTTTTGGAGTTGTATTAACCCTTCATTTGAACCCAACCAAACAGAACCATCAGATGTCTTTAGAATTGATCTTATACGGTCTATTGAGCTTTTAATAGGCTGGTCGAATGTCATGACATTGCCTTTATGAATAAAATTTAGCTGTGGGGCATCAGAACCTACTAAAATTGTATTTTTATCAAAAACTTCTAAAAGATTTATTGAATTATTTGCCAGTCCATCTGCCGTAGTATAATTGGTAAATTTTCCTTGTTTTAACTGAACAATTCCACCTTTATAGCTCGTCATCCAAATATTTTTCTCTTTATCTTGAATAATTTTTCTGACCATACCATGAGGAAAACCATTTTGCTCATTGAATTTCTCTACTTTTCCATCTTGAGTACGTCTAATTACTCCACTATTTGTTCCGAGCCAGATGCTATTAAAATTATCTATGTAAATAGAATTGATGTGCTCTTGAGAACCTAGATCTATTTGTTTGATTTGGTTATTTTCCAAAATAGCCATTCCTTCTGTTGTTCCGATATAAATTTTGTTCTTCGAATTTTCTTCATAAAGAATTTCGGTAATATTATTCGTAGGTAACCCTTCTTTAGGTGTAAATTCAGTTATTTTTTTACCATTAAAATGAACTAGTCCAACTCCTGTAATGGCAAAATAAATATTTCCTTTTTGATCGCCTGTGATTTTTTTTACAGTCGTATTTTGATAATTAATGAGATTTCCTTTAGTATTTGTTGCTCCTTCCCAATGTATCAATTTTTTATCTTCTACAATATAAATGCCTTTGCCTCTTGTTCCTAACCAAATTCGTTTGGGTTGGTTATTTCTGCTTTTTTCTACAAAGATAGTTTCGATACGAACGGATAAAGTATCAAATAAAGATTCAATTTGATTGTTTTTGTAATGAACAAGACCATTTCCTTCTGAGCCTATCCAAACTTCAGATTCTTTGCCACTTTCATCTACTTCTACTTCTAAAGCTGTAAAACTATTGGTATTAAATTCGGGATTCGTTGTATTGGTGTAGGTGTAAAAATTTGCACCATCAAATTTACTCAAACCATCATAGCCTGTTACCCAAATAAAACCTATATTATCTTGAATGATATTGTTGGTACTATTTGAAGGTAACCCATCTGTTGTTGTCCAGTTGGTAAGTATATATTGAGTTAGTCTTTTATTGGGTAAAAGTCCTTTTTGAGCCGTAGTAGTAAGATTGGGTTGAGCATAACCCATACTACACATACCTACATGTAAAATTATATATATGAAAAAATTAACAAAGGGGAGTTTCTTTATCATAAATTAGGGGATTAGTCTATCAATAATACAGTTTTTTAGCTCATAATCAAATTAAATGCAGTAGAAAACCTATTTTTTCGATAAAAAAACCTACCATTCAGTAATGAAGATAGGTTTTTGTTGTCTTTTAATTCTGACTTCTAAAATCTGATTTCTAACTTTATTTTAGATTCTAGGAGGATTATAACTTCCACCATCATCATCATTTCTACGTTTGTGAGGTTGTTCTTCTGGGGCTGCAATGGATTCACGCATGAGTGTGTCAGCCTGCATATTACGCAAACGTTGATAATCCATAATTCCAAAGTTTCCACTACGTAATGCTTCTGCTAGTGCTTTCGGAACTTCTGCCTCTGCTTCGATTACTTTTGCTCTTGCTGCTTGTGCTTTTGCCTTCATTTCTTGCTCTACTGCAATCGCCATTGCACGACGTTCTTCGGCTTTTGCCTCGGCAACTCTGAGGTCTGCATTGGCTTGTTCGATTTGAAGTTTTGCACCAATATTTTCTCCTACATCAATATCTGCAATATCAATCGATAAGATTTCAAAGGCTGTTCCTGCGTCAAGTCCTTTTTCCAAAACTAATTTTGAAATTCTATCAGGATTTTCTAAAACGTCTTTGTGTGAATGAGAAGAACCTACTGCTGTTACGATACCTTCGCCTACACGAGCCAAAATAGTTTCTTCACCTGCACCACCAACAAGTTGAGCAATATTTGCACGAAGTGTAACACGAGCTTTTGTGATAAGCTGAATACCGTCTTGCGCTACCGAAGTAACGGCGTTGGTAGTAATTACTTTTGGATTAACAGAAATTTGAACGGCTTCCGAAACATCTCTACCTGCCAAATCAATCGCAGCAGCTTGTTTAAAACTCAAATCAATATTTGCTTTATCGGCTGCAATGAGTGCTTTTACAACTTCCTCAACACTACCACCTGCCAAAAAGTGAGTTTCTAGGTCTGATGCTGTAATTTCTTTTAGACCTGCTTTACTAGCATTAATGAGAGGTAAAACGATTTTACGAGGACGAACATTTCGGATTCGCATCGCTACAAGTTCTAACAAACCCAAACGAACACCCGAAAAAATAGCCATAATCCATAAATTTACTGGAATATAGGTTCGGACGACATAGATAAGTCCTATGAGTAATGAGCCTAAGACGGACAGTAGGATAATTTGTTCTGTTGACATGTTCTTTTCTTATAATGGGTTTTTCGTGAAATACTTTTAATGAATTAGCAATTTAATAAATTGTGAGCAAATAAATTTTATTTTTTTGAAAAAACAAGCTATAAAAAAATCCATAAAACAGAAAAATTCTATCGTATGGATTTTTTAAAATTTGATTTCTGACCCTTGAAAATTATATAGCTGTTATTGGTGTCTCCATCAACGACAAATTTTTATAAAATATACTGACTCAAATCTCTATTTTTGACAAGAGCTTTTAATTTTTCTTGTACTAAGTCTTTTGTAATGACAACATGAGCATTTGGTGGAATTTTATCAGGAACATCAAATAAAATTTCGTTGAGTAAATGACTCATAACGGTATGCAAACGTCTTGCGCCAATATTTTCTAGTTCTGAATTGATATAAAAAGCAATATCGGCAATTTCTTCTAAGGCATCGTCTTGATACGATAATTTTACGCCCTCTGCTTCCAAAAGTGAAACATACTGTTTACTAAGTGCATTTTTTGGGTCTTTCAAAATAAGATGGAAATCCTCTTTTGTGAGTGCATTAAGTTCTACACGAATCGGAAAACGTCCTTGTAATTCTGGAATTAAATCAGATGGTTTCGAAACGTGAAAAGCTCCAGCAGCAATAAACAAAATATGGTCAGTATTGACAATTCCGTGTTTTGTAGTTACTGCACTTCCTTCTACAATCGGCAATAAATCACGCTGTACACCTTCACGGCTTACATCTGCGCCACCACCTTTGTTACCTGAAGAGGCTACTTTATCAATTTCATCTATAAAAATAATTCCTGAATTTTCAGCTTTTTTGATGGCTTCCATTTTCACTTCGTCCATATCTATAAGTTTGAAGGCTTCTTCGTCTAACAAAAGTTTACGAGCTTCTTCAATAGTTACTTTTCGTTTCTTAGAACGACTAGGCAGCATTCCACTTAACATTTCTTGAAGGTTCATCATCGAAACTTCATCAATCGCACCACCTACAACTCCAACACCAGGGTTATTGCTAGATTCTAAGGTAATCTCAATTTTTCTGTCTTCTAATTCTCCTGCACGTAATTTTTCTCTAAAACGCTCTCTTGTTCTTTCATTCAATTCTACATCAGAAGTAGGCATTTCGTCATTCGAAAAACCAACTGTAGAAGGCGTATTTGAAGGTTGTCTATTTTTTAGAGGTGGAATAAGTGCATCAAGAATAATATCTTCTACAGCTTGTTCTGCTTTCTGCTTTACAGCATCACGCTTTTCTGTTTGTACTAATTTGACAGATTGCTCAACCAAATCACGCACCATACTTTCTACATCACGTCCTACATAACCTACCTCTGTGAATTTTGAAGCCTCTACTTTTACAAAAGGAGCATTGGCTACTTTTGCCAAACGACGAGCAATTTCAGTTTTTCCGACACCTGTTGAGCCAATCATCAAAATATTATTTGGCATAATCTCACGCTGCATGTCTGATTTGACATGCAAACGTCGCCAACGATTACGCAGCGCAATAGCTACATTTCTTTTGGCTTCGTGTTGTCCGATGATATATTTGTCAAGCTCCTCAACAATTTGTCGGGGCGTGTAATAGATATTATTGTCAATCATAAATTTTTTTTCAATTTTGTCATCGGTGGGGACACCGACAACGGCAAAAAGCGAATTTGTGATAATTTCCTCGCTATTGTCGGTGTCCCCACCGACGATTTTTTTTACTTATTAGTATCATTTATTTTAATCTAACAAGTATCGTAATTTTTTGTGAGAATAAAAATTGTTATTTCATTTTTATACTCGTTTTAGCTACTTTTAAACTACTTTCTAGGTTTTATGGAAAGTTTATCAAAAATAGTATCTCTTTTTAACGAAAAAGAATGCTTTTAGTTTTGAGAGAAATTTTGTGGTTCAAGCGTCGATGCTCAATGCTGTCAACTTAAGGAATTGTTTGTGGTAGGTCGCTCGTGGAGACACGAGCAAC
>DAIUBX010000050.1:0-10697 GCA_036846465.1 Bernardetia sp. | reverse complement strand
TGAGTTTCATCAAGGAAATCTAAAAAATGACCACCCTATTGTCGATGATACTGCAAAAAATGGAACGTATGTAGTCTTTGAACCTGATAATTCTATCTTCAAAAATTATCGTTTTATTCCTGAATATTTAGAAGAGCAAATTTGGAATTATGCCTTTCTGAATGCAGGGCTTACTATAAATTACAACGGTAAAAATTTCCATTCAGATAAAGGATTGTATGACCTTTTGATGAGAAAAGTGGATGAAGATGCGCTGCGTTATCCAATCGTTCATTTGAAAGGCGAAGATATTGAAGTTGCTTTTAGTCATACCAACGATTATGGCGAAGATTATTATTCGTTTGTAAATGGACAATATACCACGCAAGGAGGAACACATTTGGCAGCTTTTAGAGAAGCGATGGTCAAGACCATTCGTGATTTTTATGGCAAAAACTTTGAAGCATCCGATATTCGTCAATCGATTGCTGGTGCAATTGCTGTAAAAGTACAAGAACCCGTTTTTGAATCGCAAACAAAGACAAAATTAGGTTCTCAAAATATGTCGCCAGACCCAAATTCGGCTACGGTTCGTCATTTTATCAATGATTTTCTTAGAAAAGAATTGGATAATTATTTACATAAAAATCCAACTGTTGCTGATGCCATTTTAAAACGAATTTTGCAATCAGAAAGAGAGCGTAAAGAAATTTCAGGTATCAAGAAAATTGCTAACGAAAGAGCAAAAAAAGCAAGTGTTCATAATAAAAAGTTGCGTGATTGTCGTATTCATTTTGACGACCAAAAAGGTGATGAAGAAATAAAAAGACAGACAACCATTTTTATTACAGAGGGAGATTCGGCAAGTGGAAGTCTTACCAAAGCTAGAAATGTACAGACACAAGCCGTTTTTTCACTTCGTGGAAAGCCTTTGAACTGTTTTAGTCAGACCAAAAAAGTAGTTTATGAAAATGAAGAGTTTAATCTTTTATTCCATGCTCTTAATATTGAAGATGGATTAGATGGACTTCGTTTTAATAGAATTGTTTTGGCGACAGATGCCGATATTGATGGAATGCACATTCGCCTTTTAATGATGACTTTCTTTTTACACTTCTTTCCTGATTTGGTCAAAAAAGGACATTTACATATTTTGGAAACGCCATTATTTAGAGTTCGAAATAAAAAGGAAACCATCTATTGTTACTCAGAAGAAGAAAAACAAACAGCCATTAATAAACTAGGCAAACAATCTGAAATTACACGATTTAAAGGTTTGGGAGAAATTTCGCCTGACGAGTTTGGACAGTTTATAGATGAAAACATGAAACTTCAACCTGTAATTTTGAATAAATCAACTTCTATTTCTGAGCTTCTGACGTATTACATGGGTAAAAATACTCGTGAACGTCAAGAGTTTATTATCAATAACTTAAAAGTAGAAAAAGATGAAATTAAGGACGAAAACGGAAATAAAATTGAAGTTACTGTTCAAGGTAATTTAGAAACGGTTTAGAAATAGTACTGTATTAGAAAAGTTAAATTTTATATTAAATCTTCTTAATTTACAATTTTATACAAATTATTATGTATTTTTTTTGCACTTTAAGAAGATTTTTTATTTAATTAGTTTTTAATTTTTCAATCAAAACAATGAAATTAACTTGTTCAATTATCAAATGTGCTTTAGCTTTACTTTTATTTTCTACTTTTTTATCTTGTTCGAAAGAAGAACAGAATATCAAATCTGCTTTTTTAGATTGTGATAAAGGAATGACAAATAATATTGATACAGTAAAAACGCATATAGCAGGAAAATACGATTGGGTACGCACTTGGGTAGCTTCTAGGAGTGATTCGTATTACATTACACCTGAAACAAGAAATCTAACATTCTCTTATGTTTTTAAAGAAAATTTTGATTTAGATATTTACGAAAATGGTGTTATAAAAGAAGAGTGTATTTATGAAGTAAGAGATTTGACTTTTTACGGAAATTTTACAGAACCTAATTCCGAAGTACATATATTTGATAGGAAGAGTAAAATCTTAAAAGATATTTTTCCTGCATATATCTGTAATGATTCTGCAAGATTCAATTTTTCAGGTAGTTTTAGTGTACAGGTGTATCTGACTAGAAATCGTTTGTAGTAAATTTTAATTTATTATTAGATTAATCTAAAAACAATTACAAAAGGCAATTTCATTTAAAATGGAAGGCTTTGTAATTGCTTTTTTTGATTAAACTAAAATTCATTTTATCTTTACCATTTCAAGAATTTATCAAAAAATAATACTGTATTTTATTATTTGTATTTCCCATTCTCTCGCCCCTAATCCCTAAACCCCAAGATGTTCACTAATTACGAAGTCAAAAACCAAATTGCTTTTATTACGCTCAATCGTCCAGAAAAAAGAAATGCTTTTAGTGATGAATTGGTAGAAGAGCTAAAAACAAATTTTTCTAAAGCAGAAAATGACCAAAACGTAAAAATTGTAGTTTTAAAGGCTGAAGGTGATGTTTTTTGTGCAGGTGCAGATTTGGGATATTTACAGACATTACAAACAAATTCCTATCAAGAAAATTTAGGAGATTCTTCTTCTTTGAAAGATTTGTATCAGCAGATTTATATGCTTTCAAAACCTACTGTGGCACAAGTGCAAGGTCATGCGTTGGCTGGTGGTTGTGGTTTGGTGTCGGTTTGTGATTTTGTTTTTTCTGTTCCGAAGGCAAAATATGGTTATACAGAAGTTAAAATTGGTTTTGTTCCTGCTATTGTGATGTATTTTTTGATTCGTAAAATTGGCGAAGCTCGTTCAAGACATTTACTCATCTCTGGAAATCTTATTACAGCTCAAAAAGCCGAACAGTACGGAATTGTTACCGAAATTGTAGAAGTTGAAAATTTGGAACAAACCGTTTTAGATTTTTGTCAGAATATCTGTGACACAAATTCTGGCGAAGCAATGAAATTAACAAAACAAGCTATTTTGGATGTACAGGAAA
Source organism: Bernardetia sp. (assembly GCA_036846465.1). Lineage (GTDB taxonomy): Bacteria > Bacteroidota > Bacteroidia > Cytophagales > Bernardetiaceae > Bernardetia. The sequence continues at coordinate 7,711 of DAIUBX010000050.1, read as the reverse complement.
AAACGATTCCTGATGCACTTCGTTACGCAGCCGAACTCAATGCAAAAGCAAGAATGACAGAAGATTGTAAAAAAGGGATTGGAGCATTTTTGAATAAAGAAAAAATTGCTTGGTAAAGCATTATGTAGCACATTCTTTAGAATGTAAAATTGTATAGAAAACAAAAAGGAATTTGATAAAATATATCAAATTCCTTTTTTAGTTATAGCAGCAAGAAAAACACAATTATTTTATAAACAAAAGCTCACGATATTTAGGAAGTTGCCAAAGTTGGTCGTCTGTAAACTGCTCTAATTTATCAGTTTCATAACGAATTTTATCAAAATAAGGCTTGATTTTGTTACAATACGCATCTGCTCCTTCATCTGCATGTAAAAGATTTGCCTTTTTGCGTTCGTTAATCATTTCCTTAACTAGTTTTGTAGCTTTATTGATGTGCTTCGAAATTCTACGAGCTGTATCTGTTATCATTTCCAAATCATCAGTCAATCCAATTTTTTGCATTTTATGGATAGTTTCGGTAAGATTTCCCAAATATTCCATAGCCGAAGGAATGACGTGATTAATAGTCATATCGCCTATCAAACGAGATTCAATCTGAACTTGACGTAAATAATTTTCAAAATGAATTTCTTGACGAGCTTCAATTTCTTGTTCTGTCAAAATTGAATTATCTATAAATAATTTCTTTCCTTTTGCTGTAAGATTAGCCGTAAGAGCTTCTGGCGTAGTTCTGAAATTAGAAAGACCACGTTTTTTTGCTTCTGCTGCCCACTCATCACTATAATTATTTCCCTCAAAACGAATTGCTTTTGATTCTTTAATATAACGACGAAGAACATTAACGATAGCTAATTCTCTTTTTTCGCCATTTGCTTCTGCTTTTTCTACCTCTTCATAAAATTTTGTGAGTTGGTCAGCAACTGCCGTATTCAAAACCATCATTGGAAGTGAACAGTTAGCCGAAGAACCAACAGCACGGAACTCAAATTTATTTCCTGTAAAGGCAAAAGGTGAAGTACGGTTTCTGTCGGTATTATCTAACAAAATTGGTGGAATTTTATCAATTCCTAATTTTATGTACATATTGTCTCCTTTTTCAACCTCTACTTTTGCATTCTCTTCTAGTTCGTTCAATACTTTATCTAATTGAGAACCTACAAAAACAGAAATAATTGCTGGAGGAGCTTCATTTGCCCCCAAACGATAATCATTCGAATCTGATGCAATACTTGCACGAAGTAAATCGGCATGTTCGTGAACAGCTTTAACTGTATTTACAAAGAAAGTCAAAAATTGTAGATTTTCTTTTGGCTTGGTAGAAGGAGCTAACAAATTTTTTCCTGTATCTGTACTCAACGCCCAGTTATTGTGTTTTCCACTTCCATTTACACCTTGAAATGGTTTTTCATGGAAAAGAACTTTTAAATCGTGACGTTCAGCAGCTCGGCTCATTACGTCCATTAATAGCATGTTATGATCGACAGCAACGTTTACCTCTTCAAATTGTGGCGCACATTCAAATTGTGCTGGTGCAACCTCATTGTGGCGAGTAGTAATTGGAATACCTAATTTTAATGCCTCAATTTCAAATTCTTGCATAAATGCTTTTACCCTTGAAGGAATCGAACCAAAATAATGATCATCTAATTGCTGCCCACGAGCAGGTGCATGTCCCAGTACAGTACGACCACCCAACATCAAGTCATGACGAGCATAGAATAGTGCTTTATCGACTACAAAAAATTCTTGTTCCACTCCTAAAGTAACCGTAACTTTATTTACATTTCTATCAAAAAGACGGCATACATTTGTTGCTGCACGATTTAGTAAATCTATTGAGCGAATCAAAGGCGTTTTATGGTCTAGTGCTTGTCCTGTATAAGAAACAAAAAGAGAAGGAATACAAAGCGTTTTTCCACCACCACTCTCTACAATAAAAGCAGGAGAAGATGGGTCCCAAGCTGTATAACCACGAGCTTCAAAAGTTACACGAAGTCCTCCACTAGGAAAAGAAGAGGCATCTGGTTCTTGCTGAACAAGTGTAGAGCCTTTAAATTCTTCTAAAGGCGTTCCATCAAAACTAGGACGAAAAAATGAATCATGTTTTTCTGCACTACTTCCACGCAACGGCTGAAACCAGTGTGTATAATGTGTAACACCGTTTTCGATTGCCCATGCTTTCATTCCAGAAGCCACAGCATCGGCAAGAAAAGTATCTATTTTTTCGCCTTTTTCAATGGTTGCATTAAGGTTTTTATAGGTTGTAGAAGACAAATAACGCTGCATTGCCTTTTGATTAAAAACATTTACTCCAAAATATTCAGAAATACGATTTGCAGGTGGAGTTACTTTTACTTCTGGGCGATTTTTGGCTTCTTTGAGAGCTTCAAAACGGATATGTGACATAAATAGAAATTTTGAGAGAATAGAGTGTTAAATTAAAATTTTGTAAAGTTCATTTTTTGCTTCAATTCTAAAAATAAAATTGATTTTTTTGAAAAATGACCTTTAATTATAAGACAAATGTAAATAATTTTTATCAAATTATTATAAATGGCTTAAAAATTTAACCTGTTTTTCTCTGCATTGTTTTTTTAATCTCCTTGAAGGAAAAGCTCCAACGACGGTTGGTTTTCCTTATTTTTGAAAGACTTCACTAAATTTTTATTCCTTTTAGATAACTTTAATTTTTTTAAGAACTGACTTTTGAATTTTTTTTGATTCTCAGATTAAAGTCTAAGCTACATTTCTCTCACGCTGAAGCGTAAGTTATATTTAATACAATCTAACAAAATTAGCAATATAAATTGTTTTTCTAGTTTAATTTGCTATTTTTGTAAAGCACTATCTTTTATAAAGTATTGGAACAATCTGCCAAAAATAATACACAGAATAATGTAACAGATTCTAATGAAGAATCTCAAAATACAACTACACCAAATTCTAAAAAAACAGTTGAGAAAACAGTTTTTGATACAAAAATAGAATTTTTGAAAGGTGTGGGTGGTCTGCGTGCCGAAATTTTACAAAAAGAACTGGGTATCAGAACTTTTGGCGATTTGCTGATGCACTTGCCTTTTCGCTATGAAGACCGTACACAATTTCAAAAAATTGGATTTATTTCGGAAGAAGATACAGCCGTTCAACTCAAAGGAAGGCTGCGAAATATTAATCTTTGGGGAGAAGGAAAAAGTAAACGTTTGGAAGCAATTTTAGAAGATTCATCAGGAGAAGTAAAACTGGTTTGGTTTCGTGGTGCAAATTGGGTTGCCAAAAAACTAAAAGACGGACAAGAATATATCGTTTATGGTCGTCCGAATATGTATGGCAGGAATTTTAGTATTGCACATCCCGAAATTGAATTACATATTCCATTAGAAAAAGAAAAAAGTTATTTTCAGCCTGTCTATCATACAAGCGAAAAAATGAAGGCAAAAGGACTGGATAGCCGAGGAATTTCGAACCTCATGCAAACGCTTATCCGTCAAGTACATAAAGAAATTGAGGAAACTTTGCCTGTTTCTGTCATTGAAAAACAAGATTTATTAGATAGACGTAGAGCCATCGTTCATATTCATTTTCCAAAAAATACCGAATGGCTAGAAATGGCTAGAAAACGATTAAAATTTGAAGAATTATTTTTTATTCAGCTTCAACTTTTACAATTAAAACTCGTCAGAACAGATAAAAATCAAGGTTTAATTTTTGAAAAAACACCAACTCTAGCTAAATTTTATAAAGAACATTTGCCTTTTGACCTTACCAATGCACAAAAAAGAGTAATTAAAGAAATTCATCAAGATATACAATCAGGTAGCCAAATGAACCGACTTTTACAGGGTGATGTAGGAAGTGGAAAAACAATTGTGTCTTTTCTGATTATGCTCATGGGAATTGATTACGAGGCGCAAAGTTGCTTAATGGCTCCCACCGAGATTTTGGCGCAACAACATTACGAAGGTCTGAAAGGATTTTGTGATAGTCTTGGACTTCGAATTGATATTCTGACAGGCTCAACACGCACAAAGGCAAGGCGTGAAATGTTGGAAGATTTGAAAGAAGGAAAAATTCATATTATTGTCGGAACACATGCGCTTTTGGAGGATAGAGTTCAGTTTAAAAAATTAGGAATTTGTGTAATTGACGAGCAACACCGTTTTGGAGTGGCGCAACGAGCAAAACTATGGCAAAAAAATGAAGGTTTCTTTCCTCATGTTTTGGTCATGACAGCTACGCCAATTCCTAGAACTTTAGCCATGACTTTGTACGGAGATTTGGACGTTTCGATAATTGATGAACTCCCAGCAGGTCGAAAACCTATCAAAACAGTTCATAAATTTGACGCTCATCGTCTGCGAGTTTTTGGTTTTATGCAAAGTCAGATTGATTTGGGAAGGCAAATTTATTTAGTTTATCCATTGATTGAAGAATCTGAAACGCTAGATTACAAAAATTTGGAAGATGGCTATGAAAGTATTCGAAGAGCTTTTCCAAATGTGCCGATAAGTATTCTTCATGGAAAAATGAAACCTGCCGATAAAGATTTTGAAATGCAACGTTTTGCAAAAGGAGAAACCAAAATTTTGGTTGCCACAACTGTAATTGAAGTCGGTGTAAATGTTCCGAATGCGTCAGTTATGATTATCGAAAATTCAGAACGATTTGGACTTTCACAGCTTCATCAGCTTCGTGGACGTGTTGGGCGTGGAAGTGAGCAGTCGTATTGTATTTTGATGAGTGGTTATAAACTAAGTAAAGAAGGCAAAAAGCGTTTGGAAGTAATGGTCAGAACAACCAACGGTTTTGAAATTGCCGATGAAGATTTGAAATTGCGTGGTGCTGGAGATATTGCAGGAACACAGCAAAGTGGCGCAGTAGATTTACGCATTGCAGACCTTGCCACAGATGGCGATATTTTGAAAGTAGCCCGAGAAGTAGCACAAGAACTACTCAAAGAAGACCCAAAATTAGAGAAAGAAGAAAATCAGCCTTTAGTAATTATGTTAGAAAATATACAACGAGAACAGACTATTAATTGGAGTAGGATTTCTTAAAAAAAGATTTTTTTTGTATCTTTAAATAAAAACAAAACAAAAAAAATGGGAATTTCACAAAACAAAGCAAGTGTAGAGCAATACTTTATGATGGAAGTAGCCACAGGCGAAAAATTAGAGTATATAAATGGTACTATTCGCTCTATGGCTGGAACAACTGTCGAACACAACTTGATTAGCAGCATGTTAGTAGAACTTTTAAATAAATGTTTGAGAGAAAGAGGGTGTTTATTAATGACAGGAGATGTAAAGTTATTTACTTTGGAATGTGAAAAAGCCTTTTTATATCCCGACCTTCATATTTATTGTGGAGAACTAAAAAAAGAAAAATTCAAACAAGGTTCGTATGCTCTAAAAGAACCTACACTAATTATAGAAATACTCTCAGCTTCTACAACAGGCTATGATAAAGACGAAAAATTTGAATGTTATAGAAAGATAAAATCACTCAAACAGTATATTATGATAGAAAGTGATTTGTCAGAAGAAGATGAAAATGGAGAACCCAAAACTAAAAAAGAACCTAAAGTATATGTTCGTGAACTAGAAAATGATAAGAAATTTGTAGAAGAAGTTTTAGACTTAGAAGGTGTTTTAGATATTTTGGGTTGTAAAGTAAATGTAAAAGATATTTATCAATTTGTGATTTAAGTTCGTTGAGGGCTATGCCGTTGTGAGCAAACGAATACATAAAGCGTATCAGGTAAAAATAACCGTGATAACATCTAATAAGTAAGGCAAAAAAATTGTAAATCTTAAAATAAAACTCTACATTTGCAATCTTGTTTTCTTACTAAAGAAAAACAAGCTCTATTTTATTTTATTATAGAGAATTATTTTATTTCAGACCTCTCAAACTTTGTATAAGTTATGGCAACTCGTATTAGACTTGCAAGAAGAGGGCGCAAAAAAGCTGCACGATTCGAAATCGTAATAGCTGACTCCCGAGCGCCACGTGATGGTAAATTCATCGATAAAATTGGGACTTACAATCCGCAGACTGTACCTGCTACTATCGTCATTGATGACGAAAAAGCTATTAAATGGCTTATGGTAGGAGCGCAGCCTTCTGAAACTGTGAGAAGAATGTTACACTATAAAGGCTTAATGTTCCGTAAACACCTTCAATTAGGTGTAAACAAAGGAGCAATTACTCAAGAATCTGCTGATACAAAAATGGCAGCTTGGAGAGAAGCTAAAGACCAAAAAATTGAAACTCGTATTTCTAAACTTTCTACTGATAAGCAACAGGCTGCTAAAGACCGTATGGCTGCTGAAGCTAAGGTTAAAGAAGCTCGTACTGATGCTATCCGTAAGAAACAAGAAGACGCTGCTAAAGCTAACGAACCTGTTGTAGAAACAGAAGCTAGTGCAGAAGAAACAACAGAAAACGAAGGAGAATAATTATAAGAGATAATTACGAATTAAAAATTAAAAATTACGGATTGTGATTTAATTAATCTTTATTCATAATTAATGTATAGAAACATTTTTTTAAGTGAATCTATATTTTTTATAAAAATACTTCAAAACTCTTTTTTATTTTTATTCTAATTTTTTTAGAAAAAAATAAAGAAGAGTTTTTTTATAGAAAATTATTTGAGGAAAATTCAAAATAAAACTATCTACTCTCAAAATATTTCTTTAACTTTTCAGAACAAAACCTAAGTCAAAAATTACTCGTTTGGTATATAAACCAATACAACACACTAAAAAATTACCAAATTTTATCATTTTTATTTATAAAATAATGGACACAAGCACACCTATAATAAAAGAAACAGAGAAAGAAAATAATATAACTCAATCACCTAAGAAATTTAGAAGAACAAATAAAAGACGCTCTGACAAACCAGAAATGTCGTGGATAAATCAAGTAAAAGAAATTAAACTTATCAGAAAAGACCCTTTTGGAAATTTTCTGTTTTTAAAACGTATGCTTGTTGGCGTTTTGGGGGCAGCTACTTATCCACGCTTTAATATTTTGAATAATACAAAAGTAGAAGGTGCAGAACATTTAATAGATTTGCCTAACAAAGGTGTTATGTTTATTTCCAATCATCAAACTTATTTTGCTGATGTAATGGTGATGTATCATATTTTTTGTAGCGTAAAATGGAAACTTAAAAATATTAATTTTCCAGTTTATTTGCTCAATCCACGTACAAAAATGTTTTATGTAGCTGCCGAAGAAACCATGAAAGATGGTGGTTGGTTGCCTAGATTATTGGCTTATACAGGCGCAGTAACGATAAAAAGAAGTTGGAGAGCAAAAGGAGAGGAAGTACAGCGAGGAGCAGACACCTCAGCACCCAATAAAATAAAACAAGCCTTAGCAGAAGGTTGGGTCGTAACTTTTCCACAAGGAACAACAAAAGCATTTGCACCTGTTCGTAAAGGTTCGGCACATATTATTCACGAACTCAAGCCGATTGTAGTTCCTGTTTATATCAATGGTTTTAGAAGAGCATTTGATAAAAAAGGTTTCTTTTTGAAAAAACGAGGTACAGATTTACAAGTTACTTTCAAAAAACCTGTTCAATTTACAGACGAACATACGATTGAGGACATTCAAAAATTTATTGAAAAACATGTCAAATTGCCAGAGGAAATGCAGACGGTAAAGTAAAAAAGACAAAACAAAAAAGGCTTGA
>DAIUBX010000049.1:0-10701 GCA_036846465.1 Bernardetia sp. | reverse complement strand
TCTTTGTTTTGTGCTTTTTGGTGCGCCATTGATTGAACAAATTCCGATTGCTGCCCTTGTTGGCGTTATGTTTATGGTTGTGATTGGTACTTTTGCTTGGAGTAGTTTCCGTATTTTGCACAAAATTCCTGTTTCTGATGCCATTGTTTTGATTACCGTTTCTGCTGTTACGGTGTGGCAAGATTTGGCGATTGCTGTTTTTGTAGGTGTGATTATGTCTGCTCTTGTTTTTGCATGGGAAAGTGCTACTCGTATTCGTGCTAGAAAATTCACAAAGGAAGACGGAACAAAAGTATATCAAATTTGGGGACCTTTATTTTTCGGTTCTACACAGGCTTTTAGTGCTAAATTTGACCCAAAAGACGACCCAGAAAAAGTAGAAATTGATTTTATAGAATCCAAAGTAAGTGACCATTCAGGTATTGAAGCACTAAGAGGAGTTGCCAATCGTTATTTAGATTTAGGAAAAGAAGTGAAATTGACACATTTGAGTGAAGAATGTATTACGCTTTTATCAAAAGCAAATCCAAAATTTGAAGAGGTAATTGAGCGTTCGATTGATGATCCTCGTTATTATGTTGTGAGTGATGTGATGGAAATAAAGTAAGAATTTAGAAGTATGAAGTCAGAAGTATGAAGTATGAAATATGAAGTAAGAAGTATGAAGTCAGAGGTATGAAGTAAATTTCTTAATTCATATCTTATTCGGTATTCACTTCTGACTTCATACATCTGATTTCTAACTTTATTTTCATTCACTTCTGACTTCATACTTCTGACTACTAACTTTATTTTATTATGAAATACATTTCCATTTTGAGAGGAATAAACGTAGGAGGAAAACGAAAGATTTGAAAGAAGTCTATCAAAATTTGGGTTTTCTTGATGTTCAAACTTATATTCAAAGTGGAAATATAATTTTCAAAACAGATTTGGATAGAAATATAATTTCTGAACAGCTAGAAAAAGCAATTTTTAATAAATATAATTTTGAAGTTCCTGTAATCATTAGGACAAAAGAAGAATTACAGAAAATTCAATCTTCAAATCCTTTTGTAAAAAATGAAGACGAAAAACAAAATAATTTAGATAACCTTCATCTCACTTTTTTAGAGAAAATTCCAACAATTGAAAACGTAGAAAAAGCAAAAGAAATTGAATCAAAAATTACAGATAAATTTGAAATTATAGAAAATAATGTTTTTATTTTTTGTGAAGGAAAGTATCATACTTCAAAACTGACAAACACCTTTTTTGAAAAAAAATTAAAGACAAAAGCAACAACAAGAAACTGGAAAACGATAGAGAAATTAGCAGAGTTAGTGATTGATTAGTTTTGAACGAATGCGCTATTTTTTAGTTTTCATTAAAATCTAGTATTTTTGTAGTATTCTGTTACTTTTTAAGTTTAGGAGTATTTCTGTGATAGAATAATAATTAAAATCTGACAAGGAATAGAAATTAAAAAACTACTCTTTGTAATTTTCTATAATCAATAAGTTAATTCAGTAACTAACTACACTGAATATTCATTTAGCTTCGCTGCTTTAGCAGGTCGTAATTTTTAATTAGCTACGCTGATTATTTCATAATTCGTAATTCGTAATTGCTTCCAATTTTATGTTCAAAAAATCAACACGCCTTCCCAAATACAAAAGTTTTGAATTTCAACCTCGTTTTTATAATCCTGATAAAGAAGATTTTGATAAACGCAAACGTTGGACAGAAGCCGAAGAGCGTCTAAAAAAATTAGAAAAAGAAGACGTAAAAGAAGAATTGAATGAATTAAGCAAATATAATGAAGAGCATTCTGTTTTAAGAGGTTCGTTTGGAAGAGCGAAAGAAAAACGTAAAACTCTTTTTGGAAATATGTCCGTAGTTGTTTTGGTTGCTTTATTGGGTGGTGCAACTTATATTTTTGTTAATTTGGGTAGTAAAGGGGCAGATTTAAGTTGGGAAGTTATTGTTATTCTCTTGTTAGTTCCTGTTTATGTTTTATTTCGTATTCGTGCTAATTCTAAAATTAATAAAAAGGATTAAAATAAAAATGGTTTCAATCATCGCTGATTGAAACCGTTTTTATCTAACACGTTACTTCAAAATAGCTTTTCCATTTTTATCTAAAAATAAATGTTTGCTATTTACATTGTACATTCTTAGCGCATTATCAGTGTCTTTTCTACTTTCGTTGAGATAAACTCTACCACTTTTTGAAATAAAATCAAGCGAATCTAAAGACAAAAAAGGCGAAAAAGGAACAGTATCATTTTGAGCAGGATAAATACGATATTCATTTTTTGAAGAATTATGAACCTTTCCAAAATAGACCCAAGTAGGCAAATGAGCAACGTTTTTTAAAGAGATTTTAGCCGTTTTGTTATCCTTTTGCATTACTTTTTCCATTTCTAACCAAAGAATTGCTCCATTATGGCGAAAACGTTTTCTTTGTCCTGAATAGAAATTTCCCATCGAATAGGCTACAATTCCACTATCTAAAGTCGCATTATTTGCAGTTTTGTATTTTTTCAAGGGTTGCACAACGTGTGGATGTCCTCCAATAATTATATCTGCACCGAGTTCGATTGTTTTTTCAGTAATCATTCTTTGGTACGCATTTGGTTCTGGCAAATATTCTGCTCCCCAATGGTAATGAATCAAAACAATTTCAGCACCTTGTTTTCTTGCTTTCTGAATGTCTTGCCCTACTTTTACGGTGTCTATAAGTTGAAAAAGATGACTTTCAGATTCACGAAGCGTGATATTCGAAAACTGTGTATAAGCCAAAATGCTATATTTAATATCATTTTTTTCAAATACTTTTATTTCGTCTTGTGCTTCCTGCGTACGATACGAACCCAAAACGGCTGTAAAATTTCGTTTGTCTAGTTCGTCTAAAGTACGCAAAACGCCATCTTTTCCCTGGTCGTAAGTATGATTATTTACCGTTACGATAATATCAAAACCTGCATCTTTGAGCGCATCAGCGTAGGCATTTGGCGTATTGAATTGTGGATAACTTTTATAATTTTTGCCTTCTCCTGCCAAAACAGTTTCCAAATTCCCAACAGCGACATCAGCAGCCGATAAAAATGGCTTTACTCCTTCAAAAACAGGAATAAAATTATAGGTATCGTTTCCTTCAAAAACAGTTTCATATTGCGAACCATGACACATCAAATCGCCTGTAAAAGCAAACGTAATTTTATTAGTATCGGGTTTTTCTGTGAAGTCTTCTATTCGTTGAAAGTTGGCGATTACTTTTAATGAATCTTGTGTACTTGCCGAAACGTCATGGGCAGGAGAACACGACTGAAAATGAAATAAAATAGAAAATGAGAGCAAATACAGATATAAATAGTTCATAGGTTTTTGTTTTAGATTTTTTATGGAAATATAGCAAAAGATTTTATCTTGTACTGGTTATTTGGGGGAATTAAATGGTATTAATGTTTTGATATAACAAAAAACCTTCTTCAAATAATTTTTATTCAAAGAAGGCTATATAAAAAACCTCACCGACGTAATTATGTCCGAAAACCCAATTACTCACACCTTGAAACGACTTCGGTTACTGTCTTTATAAGAATTATAAACTTACTATTGAGCTAAATTGATATTCTTGTCCATTAATTCAATATTAAAATTTACCTTTACTTGTAAGGCTTTAAAAACTTTCAAGATAGTTTCGAAACGTGCATCTGTTACGTTATTTTCTAGCTTAGAAATTTGAGCTTTTTGTACGCCTACAAGTTCTCCTAACTGTTCTTGTGTTAGATTTCTTTCTTTTCTTGCTGTCTTAATGGCTTCTGCAATGAGTTCAAGACGCAATTCGTATTCATATTTTTCTCTTTTTTCTGTGCCTTTCTTGCCAAGATATTTATCTTTTGCTTCGTCAAAACTGTATGTTTTCATTTTGTGATTGGTTTATTTTTTATCCTTATTTTCTTTGCTATCAAAATAGCTTTTCATAATTTGAGTAGCTTTGTCAATTTCTTTTTTGGGAGTTTTTTGAGTTTTCTTTATGATACCGTGTGTAGCTACAACAATAGTTACTTTTTTATCTGATTTATCCCAAAAAGCAAAAAGACGATATTGAGTTTTATTGAATAATGTTCTAAATTCCCAAATATCAGAATCCAACTTTTTAAAAACTTCGCTATCATTTGTAAATTTTGCTTTATCGATATTGAAAAGAATTTTATCTCTTGCTTTTTCTTCAAGTTCATCAAGAAAATCAAAAACTTCTTTTAAAAATTGCACTTCAAATTTTTCTTCCATTTTTTTTAATAACGTTTATACAACCACTAAAGTTTCTTTATAAGGAAACTTTTGAGATAAATTTTTGACAAATATACACTATCAAAAGCTATTTATTTCTTGGATAAAAAGAACGCAAACTATTTTAGAATGAAAATCTAATTTCTACTTGCAACAGAAATACAAAAACCACGGCAAGATGCCGAATACATACAACTCACTCGGCAAAGCCAAGCGAGAGCCGTTTTACGAGCGACGGCAGGAGACTGTTTTAAGTTAGAAAAAGTCTATTTTTTTGAGTTAAATTTTTTACCACGTTGCCACCACAGAATCAAATCGACTTGGAGGGGCTACGGCTTAACGAGGGGAACGAGTACGAAAACTGGAAAAATAGTTTCTTTTTTTAAACTTAGAAGTAGATTTTTACGTTGATAGAACAATAAGAAATTACATTTTCACTAAAAATTATAAAAAATGAATATTGAAAAACAAGGAAATCAATTTGTATTTAAAGTTCCTGATACGGCAGATTTGGAAGCATTACAACGACTTTTAAATTATATCGAATACATTCAACTGACCAAAAATAGTAAAGCAACACAAGAAGATGTTGATAAACTAAGTAGAGAAGTTAATATAAGTTGGTGGGAAAGAAACAAAAACAGAATTTTAGGCGAATGAAAATCATACTAGATACGAATATCATTTTTAGCTGCGTCCTAAACATAAATAGTAAAATAGCAGATTTGATTTTCAATTCAGATAAAGTTTTTGAATTTTATTCTGTTTATTATCTAAAAGAAGAATTAGAAACTCATAAAGCAAAATTATGTGCCTTATCTAATTTAGAAGAAACAGAAATTAATGCTGTTCTTTCCAAAATTTATGCAAAAATCAAATTTATACCAGATGAAATTATTCCCTTTGAGTATTGGAAAAAGGCTTCTCTTATCGTAAAAGATGTAGATATGAACGATATAGCTTTTGTAACTTTAAGTTTATTTATGCAAAATACACTTATTTGGACAGGAGATACAACACTCAAAAAAGGCGTTTTGCAAAAAGGTTTTGATGCTTTCCTTAGTACAGAACAAATGATAGAATATAGAAAAAATAACGAATAATTGAGTGAGAATAAGAAAACCTATAAGAATCTAAAAAGAGTCTTATAGGTTTTTCAAATTTAGACACTGTTTCATTAAGTGTTCAAACCTATTTTTGTGTTTGATGGCTGCTTTTTAAATGATTTTGATTGAGTATAATTCACCACTCACAATTCATCATTCAATACTTCCTCCATTCATCCACTCTTCTACTTCTCTTTCTTTTTGTTTTTTGAGTGTGTCGTATTTTGGTAAAAGCTCTTGATATGCGTTTGGCATATTCAATCTCAAAAATTCTTTTGAACGTTCGGCATAATTATCCAAACCTGCATCTAATGCTTCTATCGCATAAATTTCATGTGCTTTAGCCGAATAAGGAAACGTTTCTACAACTTGAAAAGCAACATCGTATGCTTTGCTTTTCAAATTATTTCGCTTGTAATACGCAATCGCTTCTTCCAAAACTTCAAAATCAAAAGGAAGTCCTGCAATCGCTTTTTCCATTGCAGCTCTAGAACGAGTAGTATCGCCTATTTTCTCGGCAAAAAGAGCTGTATAGAAATGCTTTTTAGATTTTTCATACGCACGAATAGGTTTTAGATTATCCAAAATAGAAGCAGCAGAAATCAATTTATTATCCTTCCAAAGTAATTCTAAATCAATGAGTTGAAAACGTTCAAGTGTTCTAAAGTCTAATTCTTCTGCGCTAAGTTGTGTAGCCGAATTTCTCCAAACTAATGCACTTTGTAAATCTCCTCGTTTTAAATCAAATTCTATTTTATCCAAAACTACTTCTAATTTTAGATTTTGATTTTTCATTGTTCGGAGCTTTTCAGCAAATTCTTTTGTTCCTTCTTCTCCTATTAAATATGGAATTTGGTAATGAAAATAACGTCTTTTTGCATCTTCATCTAAAGAATCAAAATTGATAGTTTTGGCTGCTTCTTTTTGTAAAATCAAATACATTTCATTTGCCGTTGCTTGAAAAGGGTGCGTTGCTGTCGTATCCCAGCCTCTCCACATTTGCAGAGCTTCCGTTTTGTCTTCTTGATAACGTACTTTTTCAGAAAGCGCAATGGCTTCATAGAGATTATTCAACCCTCTATTCATCAAATAGGCTTTATTAAAATACAAACTTGCTTCATCATATTGCTTGTGTTCCAAAAACCAAAGTCCTAATAAATGTTTGTATTGTGCCGTCGAATTTCCATAGGCTGTATCCAAATATTTTAATGTTATGAAGGCATTATAAACATCGCCTAATTTGTATTGATTGACTGCCTTAGCCAAAAGCATAAAGGGAATATGTTCTTGATTTGCCAAAACTTGTTCTCTGTTTTGAATCAATTCTACAATCATACTATCTACTTTTTGATTAGCATTTTCATCTTCAACTTGTTGGTTTAAAAGCCCATAATGATAAACATAGAGTAAATCTTCTGTTTGCCAAATCGAATCTTGAACCAGCTTTTCATTAAACTTAGTATCTGTATTTGAGTTTAATTTTGCTTCTCGTTTATTCAAATCAAAAAAGCGTTTTTGATACAAAATTTTATTTGATAATGCGCCTGTATTATTTTGTGTTTTGATACGCAATTCTAAAGAATCTAAGGCTGTATAATTGTCAGTTAGTGCATTTAATGTCCACCAATTTGTTTCTAAAGCAGCTTTTGTTTGTTCTGAATCTGCATACTTTTTAACTTTTTCTAATTCTCTAGCTAAAGAATCATTGTTTTTTAATCCAAAACGCTCAATCGAACTAAAAATCAAATTATTTTTTAGTTGTGGATTTTCTGGAAACTCTGCCGAACCATTTAGAAGTGTAAAATAAGAATCATTTGCATTATTTGTTCGTACCATCAAATCCGAAACTGCCGTATAAGTATAAGGCGAAGCTGTACGTTCTGAGGCAATTTTCAAAAAAGAATAGGCTTCTTGCCAGTGATATTGACGCAGTGCAATTCCTGCCAATCCCCAATAGGCTTTATGGTTGGTATAGATTTTATAAATAGCAGATTGATAATTGATTTTGGCAAGTTGGTAAGTTTCTTCTACTTTTTTATCTCTTGTTTCTACTTCTTCTAAAGTCAAATTACTTGTAACTCCATTTCCTGTTGCACCTTTATTAACGCCTTCTTCTTTTAGGGCATCTGCTTCTGAAAGAAATACATCTCCAATTCCGTTTAAATACCCTGCTTGTGCTTGATTGTAATGAATAAAATTATGACGATAAGCTAAAATAATGATTATAAATCCTCCCAACAGAGCTGCATAACTCCAATTTACTTTCAGAGGTTTCCACAAAAGAGGATAGGCTTGAAGACTTTTTTCTAACAATTCACTAAAATTGACAAAAATATAAATGAAGAAAGCGAGTGCAAAACCGATATTTGAATAAATAATTATATCCGAAAAAATATCAATCAGTGGGTCATTATTGGTAGAAATGGCGTACATAATAGTCGAAGAAGCAATCAATGCCCAACCAATATACAAGAGCAAACCAACAGGACGAGCATCAAAAAACTTTTTGTAATGGTCTTCTCTTCCTACAAATCCCCAAATTCCTAGCACGGTCATAATCACAAAAATCACAAAAGGAGGAACGTAAATAAGCTCCCAAGAAACGGCACGAATACTAAAAAGATACGCATAAACCATGTGCAAAAAGAAAATACCACTTACAATAGCAAAGTGTGTCAAAGTGCTATTTGAGCCATCTGCACCACGAGAAACTAACCAATATAAAGCTCTAGGAATTTCGTGTGCATTAAAGACAACAAACAAAAACGTCAAAATAATAGGAATTACAATTCCATAATTAGCTAGAAAAAATACTGGATTATTGAGTGTATTTAATTGAGAATCAACTAAAAACCCCATTCCAATCGCCACAGCAGAAATAACTAAAAAACGAACAAGTAAAGAACCTTTTGCAAAAAATTGAAACAAAAAAGTAACTACTCCAAAGCTCAAAAGAATGATAATAAACCATTTTTTTTCATTCTGCCAATCCATAAGTCCTTGAATACCAGCTAGTCCATCAATCGAACAATAACTCAAGAAAATGGCAAAAATAAATAATATAATTCCATACCAATGCACACGCAAATACGTTGCAGCCGTCAGAATCAAAACCCACGCAAAGGCAAGACTAAAGACAAAAATATTGGCAGCCGAATAATTTAGTTGAAGGAAAGAAGTAGAAAAAGTTTTATTTAATAAATAACCATCTACTTCGGCAATAAATGGAAAAAAGACATGCTGAAAGCTATCAATTTGAAGAGGAACAGTAGTAAGTTCTCCATTGGTAGTCCATTCGAAAACGGCTTTTTCTCCTAAAAAGAAAGCATACAGATAAGTTCCCAAACCAACAAAAAGCGCAAAAATAGAAAACGTACACAAAATACGCTCACTTAATGACCATTTTCTCCAAAAAATTAGGTTTTTCATAATAATGTAGCTGATAGCTTCCAAGCTATCAGAAAATAAAAACAGGTATATTATTGCAATAGCTTGGAATTGCAAATCAGCGAAGCTAACCTATCGGCTACTTAAATATAGATAACGAATAGTATTTTATAAATTGTCTTACAAATTTAGTCATTTTCATTCAAACCTATTGTATCAAAAAAATATCACTCTTTTTTTGATTAGAATGAGAACCGTTTGGTCTTTTGATAGTTGATAGCTCTTAAATTTATTTCATTACCCACTCTAAGGCTTCTTCCTCATTATCAAAATATTTTTGATAGAAATTTTGAGCTGTTTCTTCCTCCATAGTTTGTTCAAGAGCGACCAACTGAAAAATCCCAAAGGGCATAACTAATGCCATTCGATCTATCGTATTCATAAACCTTGGAAATACTTCTGTATTTACCCATTCTTGCATTTTGGGTACAATAGAATAATTCATGTTTATTAAATTGACCAAATCTCTCGTTGGAGTGTATTTTTCACAAATTTCTGCAAATAAAATCATCTCTTGTTTAAAATTTTCATCACTCATATCTGAGGTGGCAGGTAGTGCTTTGTGTATAACCAATGACTTACTTTTATCAAATAGAATTTCGTAGTATTTGCTTGTATGGAGTGTTTTCATTGTAGTTGTCTGATTTAGTATAATTGAATTTATTTGAATTTTTTCTTAAATTTAAACAAATAATACTAAAATAAAAAAGCTACATCAATATAATTGTGATCTCATCCCCTTTTTATAAAACATATTGTTTAAATATCTCTTCTAATATTTTATTTGGTTCATCACAAAGCCCAGAGTAGGTTTTAGAGCTTTGAATGAGTGTACTTCTACTAGCCGTCAGCCATCCAAATCGTTCAGATAATTCTAGTTGTCCTATTTTTCCACTCGCAGAACTTCCTTCGCAAACCAGTTTCCATGCGTTCAAATAATCATTGAATAGTTCCAATTCTATTTCAGATGAAAACGCCTTTAATTTAGTTTCACTAATGCTATACTTGATGTCTAAAAACTTTTTTCTTTTACAAAAAAGAATGACACCGGCATTAAAAAACTCTTCTCGTTCCACTTTCGGAACAATACGAATGATTGCGTATTTGAATATAAATCTATCTTGCATGTCTTGCATTATTGGCTTCTGTAACTAATAAATCAATGTTGGTAAGTTTGGTAGTAATGAATTCGATGTAGGCTTCTCTCATTTCGGCAGGACTCATCGTAGTAGATTCAATTATCAACCAATCTTCTGGAATAGCCGAAACAATATCGATAATTACCTCTTTGCTCAACAATTCTTTAATTTCTGTTGCTGCTTCATTTAGTTTTGTGGCTTTATGCAAAAGTACATGGTCTTTAATGAGTGGAAATGTTCTAGTCAAATGATTTTTCCAATTTTCCCAGTTATGGTGAAAATAAAAACTAGCTCCATTATCAATTATCCATAATTCATTATTCCAATGCAATAAATTGGTGTTTTTGTCTGTTCGGTCAATGTTTGTAATAATGCTGTCTAGCAAAACCACTTTTGAGGCAGTCATCGCATCTACTTTATTTACCAAAGGGTCGTAGGTAATGGCAGACGACAAAAACTGCAAGCCAAGATTCAGACCGACACTAAACTTTAATAAATCTTGAATTTCTTCATCGGGTTGTGAATGGCTAAAGGATTCATCAAGATTCATAAAGACCAATTCGGGAACTTTCAAACCTATTGCTCGTGCCATTTCGCCACCAATAAATTCGGCAATTAACGCCATTTTTCCTTGTCCTGCACCTCTAAATTTTAGTACATACAAAAAATCGTCATCAGCTTTAACTAGGGCAGGAAGCGAACCTCCTTCTCGTAAAGGTTGCAAATATTGA
>DAIUBX010000048.1:0-10727 GCA_036846465.1 Bernardetia sp. | reverse complement strand
ATACAGCACAAAATTCGATAAAATGATTTATTTAAAATTTCGTGCGTTTGCCCTAGAATTTGACTAAAGACCTAGTTTTTTGACAACTAAACCTGTAATATCAGTTCCTTCTGCTGAATACAAAATATAGGCTGTATTTGTACCGTCTAGTTCGTTCAAGATAAGAACATAGTTATTTTCTTTTCCTACCTCTTTGATAGCCTCACGGATTTTGGCATAAATAGGAAAAAGCAAGTCGTTTTGTTTTTTATTAAAACGCTCTTCTGCCTGTTTTTGCTTGTCTTCAAACTCAGCATATAAGGCTTGAAGTTCTTGTTGAGCTTGTTCTTGTAACTGTTGAGTAGTTGCTGTTTTTTCTAATTCTGCTTGTCTTGCCTGTACTTTCTGAGCTTCTCCTTGTAGATTTTTCTGAGTTAATTTTTGTAACCCTTCTAGTTCTGAACTAGCCACTTTGTATTCAGGCATCATACTAGCTACCGAATCTACTTGTACATAACCAATTTTGAGGGTTTGAGCTGTTGCTTGTGTATTTTTGAATACTACAAAGGCAAATAAAAGGCTTAAAGATAAAATTATTTTTCTCATAATTTTGATATAATTTGTTTGAAGTGAGTTTGAAGGGATTATTAATTGCTGTTGTTGGTGTCGCTTCGCTAAAACACCAACAACGGCTTTTTTTATTGTTGGATTTTAAATAGAAAATCATCCTTTTTTATCAATAGAAATATTAGGGTCTTGTATTCCTAATTCTTCCAAGACAAAATCAGTAAAGTTATAAGTTTCGTCGTAGAAAAGCATGTGCAAATCACTTGCTTTATCAAACATAAAATGAAGTTTCTTTTGAAGAGAAACAATGCGAACTGCCTCCATTATTTTATCTTGAATCGGACGAATAAGTTCACGTCTTTTCTTAAAAAGCATTCCATTTGCACCAAAAATACTTTCTCGGTAAGCAATCAAATCACTTTCTTGTTTCTGAACTTCTTTTTGTTTTTCGTCATACATTTCTTCTGTCAGAAGGACTCTTTCAGCTTCCAACTTTGTACGGCTATCCAAAATTTCTTGTTCTTTTTTGGTGAGTTCTGTTTTCCATTGTTTGGTCATTTCTTCAAGCTCTGTATTGGCTTGTGAATATTCGGGCAAACGCTCCAATATTTTTTGAGAATCAATGTAACCAAAACGTTGTGCCGAAACGGTATTAAAGCTACTCAAAGCCATTATTCCTACAATAAATAAGGTAGAAATAGTAAAAGCGATATTTTTTTTAAAAAGGGGTTTCATCATATATAAGTATAAAATTCAAAATCATTGCCAAAACTGAATCAATTATGAATTAAAAATTACGAATTACGAATATTTATGAAATTACATATTACAAAAAGCACCAAAATTAGTAGGTATTAGTTATAAATTACCGTAATTTTTAATTCGTAATTCGTAATTAAATCAACGAATCATCTGTCCAATGGTAAAGTGGAATTGCGCTCCATTTGCATTTGGATTACCAGGTATTTGGTCAAATCCATACGCCCAATCAATTCCTAAAAGACCAAATGCTGGCATAAAGATACGTGCGCCAACTCCTGCCGAACGTTTCAAATCAAATGGTTGGAAAGTTTTGAAACTGCCCCAGTTGTTTCCACCTTCTGCAAAAGCAAGAACAAAAATAGATGCTGCTTGATTAAGCGTAACTGGATAACGAAGCTCCATTACAAATTTATTGTAAGCTACTCCACCTTCTCGTTGAGACTCACTAGGAACAACTGTATTATCTTCATAGCCTCTAAGTCCAACAATATCCGAACCTAAAAGCAAGTTACCAAATCCTAAACCAGAACCACCCAAAATAAAGCGTTCGAATGGACTAATAGGAGCAGTTTTGTTATAAGAACCAATGAATCCCATGTGCGCTCTTGCACTAAACACAAGGTCGCCAACGATTGGAGTGTACCACGAGTTATCAAACATCCATTTGTGATATTCTACAAATTTGAATATTTCTGCATCGTCGGCAGTTTCGTAATTTATATTTCTAAATGAAGAGAAAGGAGGTGTAAGTCCTACACTAAGTGAAATACTTGCTCCATTACGAGGATAAATTGGGCTATCTACGCTTGAACGAGAAAGTGTTGTATTAAAGACAATATTATTAAATGTTCCGTCAGTAATATTTCTAAAACCAATTCCTTGATAATTATTAAGGCTATAACGTAAATAAGCTAATGAATTACTGAGTGTAAAATAATTATCAGGAACTCTTAATTGACGTCCCAAACCAAGTGTTATTCCTGAAACTTGAAAATTACCTAATACTTCATTGAAGCGAATCTGACTTTGCTTTGAGTGTTGTAAACTAATAGAGAATGAATTTCGTTTTTTACCTCCTAACCACGGCTCCATAAATGAAAATGAATAAGTCTGAAACTGACGACCACTTGCTTGAAAACGCAAAGAAACTTGCTGTCCGTCTCCTTGTGGAAGTGGCGACCACGAACTAAAATCTAATAAACGACTAGAAGAGAAGTTATTAAATGTTAGTCCTAGTGTACCAATGAAGCCAATCGCTCCACCTCCCCAACCACCAGAAAGTTCGATTTGGTCATTTGGTTTTTCTACAACTGAATAATGAATATCGACAGTTCCGTCTGATACATTTGGTATTGGATTAATTCCGATTGTTTCGGCATCAAAATAACCTAATTGAGAAAGTTGTTGCTGAGTACGAAGAAGAGCCGAACGACTAAATTTCTGACCGGGTAGCGTATAAACTTCTCTCAAAATAACATGGTCTCTTGTACGAGTATTCCCTGTTACGATAATTTTATTAATAGTAGCTTGATCGCCTTCATAAATTCGCATCTCAATATCAATAGAATCACTATCCACTCTAATTTCAATTGGTTGAACATTAAAGAACAAATAACCATCATCCATGTAAAGTGACGTAATATCTAAACCTGTTGGGTTATATGACATACGTTTTTGTAAATCTTCTGGATTATAAACATCCCCTTTTCTGACTCCCAAAACAGAAGCCAAAATTGTATCTGAATGAATGTAATTTCCAGACCAAGTAATATTTCTGTAATGATATTTATTTCCTTCATTAACAGTCATTTTTATTTTGACACCATCTTCTACTGATGAAACAGTATCAGAAATGATATAGGCATCTCTATATCCTTCCTTATTGTAGTAAGCAATAAGACTTTTCTTATCATTCTTGAACTCATTAGGAATAAATTTAGAAGATCTAAATATGTTCCAAGATGAATGCTCTTTTGTCTTTTTGAGTTTACGCTTTAATTTTTTGTCTGCAATGGCAGTATTCCCCTCTATATCGATCTCTTGTATTCTTACTTTTTTGCCTTTATTGACATCAATTTCTAATCGAATACTATTGGCTAGAGTAGTATCTTTTTTCTGAACAATATTCACTTTTACATTTCTAAATCCTTTTTGAATGTAGTGCTGTTTAATAGCAACTTCTGTATTTTTAATGATAACATCGTTTACAATACGTCCACGAACCAGCGTTACTTTGTCTTTCAATGTGCTTTTTTGTCCTTTCGGTATTCCTGTAAAATCAAAGCGAGATAATCTTGGTCTTTCTGTCAAGACAAGTTTTAAGAAAACTTTTTCAGCTTCTATTTTATCTACTTCTATGCTTACATCTCCTAAAAGCCCTTGTTTCCATAGTTTTCGAATAGCTAGACCAATATCCTCCCCCGGAATTAATATTTTATCACCAATACGCAACCCTGTAAGTGAAATAAGAGCATTTGGGTCAAGATAACTTGCACCTTCTACACTAATTCCTCCAATGGTATATTCTGTTGGATTGCCATAATCTAAATCTTTTGTAGAAGTAGTTGATTTTGTACCAAAATCTCCCAATCCTTTGAAAGGTGTAGTTTGAGCAAATGCCAAATTACTGACAAACAAAGAAAAAAGAAGAGATAAAAAAACAACACTTTTTGCGATGCTATTTTTTAGGATATAGTGAATTGATTTGTAAGAATACATAAAGTCTAATGAAGGTAGTAAATGAGTAGAATAACGTAGCTTTTTCATAATAGCTTTTTGAAAATAATGTAGAAATATCGTTCTACTTTTACATTTTTGAGATTTTGATTTATATTTTTTATTGGTCGTTGTTATTTAGTTCGTTGTCAAATTGTTCACTTGTTTTTCCAAAACGTCTTTCTCTGTTTTGATAACTGAGAAAGGTTTCGAAGAGATGTACTTTTCTAAAATCTGGCCAGAGCACATCCAAAAAAGCAAGTTCGGAGTAAGCCAATTGCCAAAGCAAGAAATTACTAATTCTCATTTCTCCACTTGTCCGAATAAGAAGCTCTGGATCTGGAATAGAAGCTGTATAGAGGTGTTTTGTAATAAAGTCCTCATCTATTTGATTTGGTTTTATTTCTCCTTTTTCCACCTTTTGAGCAATTTTTTGGATTGCCGTTTTCATTTCTGTACGCCCACTATAACTCAAAGCAAGTGTCAAGACAAGTCTATCATTATGTACTGTTTTGGCAATTGATTCGTCAAGTTGATGTTGGCATTTAGTCGGCAATGATTCTAATTCGCCTATTGCACCTAACCTTACACCTTTTTCACTCAATTCTTTTACCTCACTGCGCAATGTTGAAACCAAAAGCTGCATCAATCCGTTTATCTCATCCTCAGGACGTTGCCAGTTTTCAGTAGAAAATGTATAGAGAGTTAGGTATTTTACACCCATTTCTACACAACCTTCTATTGCTTCTCTAACTGCTTTGACAGCATTTTTATGTCCAAAAATTCTAGAAAACCCTCTTTGCTTTGCCCATCTTCCGTTTCCATCCATAATGAGGGCAACATGAGAAGGCATACGATTTTTGTCTAATAGCTCTTGCACTTCTTCTTTTGTGCGAGAAGAGAGTGGAACAAGTGCTGTAAAATTTTCTATATTTTTTGGCTTTTTAGCTGATTTCATAGTTTGCATCCCTTTTTTGCTTTTCTTCTAGTTGCTTCAAATGACTCTAAATGCTCAAGTTTTTTTACTACTTTCTATCAAAAATGATTTTATTTGTAGTTTGTAGATTTAAGACATTATAATTTGGGGCGCAAGTTACGAAAAGATTAGCCAAATTCAGTTTTCTATTTCCTTAAAACCTTTAAAAAAGCTATTTAGCCATTCAGATAATCACAAGATTTGGGAAAAGAAATTAGATAAATTCTACTAGGGAATTGATACAAAGACGGCAAGAAATAGAAAAACGCAGCAGAGTAGGATGAATAACTCTCTTAAAAAACATAAAATTATAGAAAGACCATCGTTTGAGAGTCTATTTTGTTGAAAGCAAAAACAGCATACTCTAGTTATAGAATATGCTGTTTTGTAGCTTTATAAATTAAAAAATATCTATTTTAATTATTGTTTGTAAGGTGCGCCACTTGCTTTGTTTGCTTCACCTTCTACATTTCCTTTGAAAGAAATAATAGTTTGTCCACCTTCAATATTTGCTTTTACTGTAGCTGTTTTGTTTACAGTTCCCGGTTTTCCTTTTGAATCAAAAGTAAGAGAGATTGTACCTTCTGCACCTGGAGCAACTGGTTCTTTTGTATAATCAGAAGCTGTACATCCACAAGAAGGCTGTACACCTGTAAGAATAAGAGGAGTTTCTCCTGTATTTTTGAATTTGAAAATATGCTCTACTTTTTCGCCTTCTTTGATGTTTCCAAAGTCATGCACAGTTTCTTCGAATTCAATAGCAGCCAAATTAGCAGCTACCTCTTCTGTTGCAGTTGCTGTCTCTGCTTTTATTTCTGTCGCAGCATCAGTTATTGTATTTGTAATTTCTGCACTCGCAGAAGTTTCGTCTGTACTTGCTTCACTAGACTTTTCGCCCGAACAAGCTACAAAAAAACTACTCATTCCTAAGATAAGGAAGGTTCCGATAATTTTGTTCATTTTCATATATGATTGATTTTTTGATGAAATAATTTTCTAACTAAATAATTACGCAAAGATACTATAAATTATTTTTTCCAAAAGTTCTAAATACTTTTTTTAAAGTTTATTTAATTGAGAGACTGTTTCAAAACCTACTTTTGTGTTCGGATTTGTGAAATAAGCGCATCAATTTCAGAACGCAAATCTTCTGTACGTTCGCTTAGCTCATCAATTACTTTTTTGCCTTCTTCTTGTGCATCTTTAGAGAAAACACTCTCATTAGTAGAATTTATTTTATCTAAAAGAGAATTTACTCTATCACGAGTACGATAAAGACGGTAGTTGAGACGACTACGAGTATTCTTTCCTTTATCTGGGGCATACAGAATCCCAAAAAATGTTCCAATAGCTGCTGCACCCACTACACCAGCAAGCAATCCGATATGAGATGATTTCATAGTATTATTTATTTTTATAAGTAATTGAAAATAAGATTATAATAGGTCAATTACCTTAATTTTAGTTTGTGCTTTAGTAAAAATTGTTTTGGTTAATGTTGTACTAACGTATTTTTTGGTTTATTAGTTTGATAAAAACAAGATTTTTGAATTTGTTAGCAGCCTACTTATTGGATTTTATTGATTATCCAAAAGCCCACGTCCACTTTTCTTGATTAGTCCTTCACTAACTAAATATTCAGAAAGCGTATCCAAAATACCATTTACAAATTCTTTACTCTTTGGGGTACTGTAATTTTTGGCAAGTTCTACGTATTCATTTATTGAAACCTTTACAGGAATACTGGGACAGTGTACCATTTCACTAATTGCCATTTTCAAAATCAATGTATCTGTCAAGGCAACTCTATTAATATCCCAGTTTTTGAGTCTATCACTAATGAGTTTTTCATTTTGCAAACTTTCATTTACTGTATTTTGAAAAAGCTCCTCAAAAAATTCTTTATCATCCTCCCAATTACGAGAAAGCAAATAAAGTTCCACAGGTTCATTATTATCTATATTTTTTTCTTCAATATTTTTGACTGTCTTGAGAAGCATATTACGAAGAACACTACGATTCTCTGACCAATAAATATCATTTTCATCAAAATAACCATCCAGAACTTCATTTTGCATAATAAAATCTCTTGCCAATAGGATGACAAACTCTTTATCTTCTGAAAAGGTAGGTTTTTTTATAGAAAGATAATTTTTGTAAAATTCTTCTTCTTTTAGAAGTTTGAACCAATGTTTTATATTTTCAGTAGCCCAATTTGAGCCTATCAAAAGCTCTTGAAGTTCTTTATGAGCTGTTAAATGCTTTATGAGTGCATTATTTGTAAAATGAAGTTCTGATTCAAAGACTACCTCATTAGAATACTGTCTAGCCTTACGAGAATTATAATCAGCTTCTGAATGGTCAGCCAAAGCCATGAGTAATTTAAGAAGTTTGAGGTAATCGTCGTGAATTCCTTCTGTCTTCTTTACCATTTCCTGTTTCTGGAAACGTCTTTCTTTTTGAATTTGGAGGTCATACATGCGCATCGCCTCACTAACGGCTATATCCACATCTGCATGTTCACTTTTAGCTTCCAACGTTTCATTTTGATAATTAGCTTCAAAAAGCTCCTTTCCTAATTTTCTTTTTTGAGCCACTTCTTCGTTCGTTGGAATGACCATCGAATTGAGATTAGGTTCAAATTTTTGATGGATATAATCCAAGGCTAATTGGTAATTAGAACGTTGAGCTTGTTCTAAAGCATACAAAGCCTGCATAGCTTTCAGGCGTAGAATACGACGATTTAACATTTTTGTATTGGAAAGTATCAAAACGAGTGAATAAAAAGAATAGCCATTTGCTACTCTTATCATTTGTCCTTAATTAGGTTGTTGTTAGTTTTATCAAATACCAACATCCACATAATTAATTTATTAGACTACAAAAGTACAAAAAAATGTTTGAGTAGAGATAAATTACTAATTATATTTTCTGAATGTATTGAGAAATTACCCATTCTCTAATCTCCATCCTCTCGCCCCATTCCCTACATTCGTATCCCTGCCAAAATTACATCATCGGTCTGTGATTGGTTTCCTTTCCATTCTACAAATTCTTTATCCAAAATTTCTTTTTGTGTAGCCATCGGAAAATTAGAAATTGCAACTAGCTTTTCTCTAAAAATTTTACTCATATATTTCATACCATCTTTTCCTCCAAATTGATCTTGAAAGCCATCTGAGTAAAGATAAAAAACATCTCCTTTTTGATGAGTAATTTCGTGCATTGAAAATGATTTTGCTTTCTTTGATGTTCCTCCAATAGCAGAAGTAGAACCTTTTGTGAGCAAGTGTTCGTTGCCTCGTATATGAAAAAGAGGATTTTTTGCTCCTGCAAAGTAGGCTTTATCTGTTCCTTCTTCAAAAACTAGAATAACTATATCCATTCCGTCACGAATTTGTCTTCCTGAGCCTTGACGTTGTGTGGTGGCTGCTGTAATTCGTTTATCTAATTTATATAGGATTTGGTCAGGTTTCCATGTTTTTTCGTGTCCTACAATTTCTTCTAAAGAATCCACTCCCATAACGGTCATAAATGCCCCTGGAACTCCATGTCCAGTACAATCTGCCACAACAAATATTTTATAGCTCTTTTCTTCTATTGTAATTTTTTTGAGCCAATAAAAATCTCCACTTACAATATCACGAGGACGAAAAAGTATAAAAGCATTCCCTAACTCTTCCTCTAAGTGTGTTATGTCTCCCAAAATAGCAGCTTGAATACGTGCAGCATACGTGATGCTATCCGTCATTTTTTTGTTTGTTTCTTCAAGCTGATGATTTTTCTTATTGATTTGTTCTTTTTGTTGTTCTATTTCTTGAGTTCTTTCTGCTACTTTTTGTTCTAATTCTTGATTAAGTATTCGTTGTAGTGATTCATTTTCTTTAAGTTGAAGGATAAGGTTTTCTTGCGCTTCTTGTTTTGCACGTTCATTGAGTTTCATTCTATATCCCAAACCCATTGAGAAAAGTAGAATTTCAGAAACAATACCTACCTGTACAAATGCGCCACCTACAGCTCTAGGTGCGAGTTCGAACCAATTTAATAGATTTCCCGTAACAGCTCCTGCAATCAATCCTAGCGAACCCAAAACAAAGAAATAAATTAATTTATTCTTATTTTTATCCTTATTTTTTCTAATTTTAGTTACTAATACTATCAAAACAACCAAGATAAAAGCAGATTGAACGACGATAGAATAAGTATATAAAATAGCTATCAGTTTTACATTTTTGGTCAAAATATAATACAGCATCACAAAAGCTACCACTCCAAATTGAATGCGAATTGCCCACAAAATGGCTTTATCTAGTTTAGGAAAAAGCTCATTCGTTTTCAAAAATGAACGCATAAACATAAAGTAAAAAGCCACACAAAGTCCAGCAAAATACCATATAAAATGGAATACCTCTCCATTTATTCTGTCTAAAGCTAGACTACTCATTACCATCAGAAACAATGCTGTACCGAGTAGATAAAGAGAATAATACAGATAAACACGTTCTCTATTTAATAGGAAAATTAAAAAATTATAGAAAACCATTATCCAAATTAAGCCTTGAAAAATGCCCTGTGATAAGTTTCTATACTTTACATCTTCTTCAAATTTGTCCTTTTTTATCAATTTCAAATCTGCCTTTATTGGGCGATTATTAATATTTTGATAGCGAATAAATACTGTTTTTTTGGATTTGGGAAGGAAATTTATTCTTACTTTGGCTTCTGAGACCATTTCATCAATATTTCTTTCAGCAGGGGAAACAAAGATACCATTGCGTTTGTGTGAATACTGGTTGAGAGCAGGTAAGGGATCAAAAACATTAACTAAATTCAAATCTTTACCCAAATTCAAAACCCATTCATGTTCGTGGGGAAGTGTATTGTGAATTGTTACTTTTACCCAGTAAACACAATTCGGATTCCAACTAACAGTATCCGAATATTTTATAAAGTCATTTTGTAGGTTTACAATTTCTTGAAAATTCTGTTTTTGAGTACAATCTAAATATACAAAAGCATCATAGAGCAAACTATCATGAATTACTTTTTCATTCTTAATATCAAAAACAGCCTTAGGAGCTATATCCAAAGGAGTATCTAAATTAACTATTTCTATTTCTTCTTTTTGAGAAAGAGCAATAGAAAAAGTAATTAGAAAAAATAAGACTGTGAAAGAAATTAATTTAAGTAACTTCATTTTAGGTTTAATAAAAATATTCTTAGTATGGAAAGATACGAATACTTATTAAATAGCGCAAAAACAAAAAATAGCTTTATACCTTCAGCTTTACTTTTTGTATATTGGATTTGTTCTTATTGAATGTATTTATCTTGCTTATTTCTTGCCTATTTTTAGCTCTCTCCATTCCTAACTTCCTCAAAAAGCTGCATAATTTCTTCGTTCGGTTCTTGTCCGTTATTTTGTTTTTTAAAGAAATCTACAAACAAATCACTAATGTTTCTTGAATAATCCATTTCGGATTCAGATTCCTTGTTTTTTCCTTTTATTCTTGGAATAATTGTTCCTACAATGCCTTTATGAGCAGCATATAAAAGCTGTGCGTCAGCAGCAGAAAGGAAATTATCAGTTTCGATAGTCAGTTCTATAAGAGACGGTTTTTCGCTAGATTGGTCTTGATTGAGCCATTCTATTGCCTCATCAACTTTTGAAAAAGTCTTTCGTTTTAATTCTTTGCAACCTGTCAATTCTATTTTTTCATATTGGATG
>DAIUBX010000047.1:0-10805 GCA_036846465.1 Bernardetia sp. | reverse complement strand
ATGAAACTCAGCTACTTTTGATTTTCCTTCTCGTGTAGATTTCACACTAAAGTGTGTCGAAAGTGCATTAACAGCCTTTGTACCGACACCATTCAGACCAACTGATTTTTTGAAGGCTTCTGAATCATATTTTGCACCCGTATTTATTTTGGAAACACAATCGATGACTTTTCCGAGTGGAATACCACGACCAAAATCACGAACAGAAACTCTATGGTCTTCTATTTTGATTTCGATGCGCTTTCCATGTCCCATCACAAATTCATCGATACAGTTATCGACGACTTCTTTTACAAGGACATAAATTCCGTCGTCTTGTGCAGAGCCATCGCCTAACTTTCCGATATACATACCGGGGCGAAGACGAATGTGCTCACGCCAGTCTAGTGAGCGTATGCTATCTTCATTATACGTTGAATTTCCAGTAGATTCTGTATTTTGAGCCATATTATATATGAATTGCTATATTTTATCTTTTATTTATTCTATTTGATTTTGCAGCTATAAATTATTTTCAAGTACTACCAATCAAATATTTTGCAAAGATGACTAATTTTTTGAGTAAAATTAATTATTCATCAAATTTTGTTCTTGATTTTTATACAAAAATGCTAATTAATTTAGCAAAAACCAAATTTAATTTCATTAAAATTTTCACCAAAAAAATATATCCTCATAAACTTTGATAAAAAAATTTAAACTATTGTTTTTTCTTCTATAAAACCAACAAATTATGAATATATCTATTAATACATGTTGTAATTCTAAAAAGTCCATAAAAAGAATGTATTTTTGTGTCTTAATTAAAGTTATTCCAAATTTGTTAGTTACAAATTGGTTTGCTTTCTATGGCTTACTTTTAGCTAGTCTTGAGTTACCGACAAAAAGCACCAAAATTTATTTATTCCATCAATTTAATTATTGATAGTTACACTGTGATTTAATGAGAAATACTATTGTTTTTTCAACAAAAATTATTTGTTCTTTTTTTATTTTAGCCTCTTTATTTTCTTGCGCTGGTTATCAAAACAACATTCTTTTTCGTACAGGAGAAGATTTTGATAATAGTGCATTTGATAAAGTAAAAGCAGAAGCAGAACAAAATTATCGCCTTGCTCCTTTTGATTATATTACCATTCAAGTGTACACCAACGATGGTGAAATTATGATTGACCCTTCTGGAGATTTTGGTGAAGAAATTACAGACGGAGGTGGGGTAATAACAACTAACCCTAATCAATTTGAAACCGATATATCAGGAATACCTACTGGTAATTCAGGTAGTGGAGCTGGTGGAGCTGGTGGAGCTGGTGGAGTTGCTAATGGAGGACGAGGAGGGTTTTTACGCAGGTATTTGATACAAGAAACAGGAGCAATCGTTTTGCCTATGATTGGAAAAACACAGTTAGCAGGTCTTACCCTTTATCAGACTGATAGTTTATTAGCAGAAAAATTTAGTAAATTTTATGAGAAACCTTATGTAATAACTCGTTATATCAATAAGCGTGTCATGGTAATGGGTGCTATGGGAAATAAAGTAATTACACTTACCAACGAAAACATGACACTTTTAGAAGTGCTTACTTTGGCAGGAAACTTTGATAATAATACTAGAGCCAATAAAATTCGTTTGATTCGTAATGCAAATACTGGTACTCCTGTTATGAAAAATATTGATTTGAGTACATGGGAAGGGTTAAAAAATGCCGAGCTTATCATTCAACCTAATGATGTCGTGTATGTAGAACCTCGTCGTCGTGTAGGCTCAGAGTTTTTGGCTGATTTTGCTCAAGTAGCTTCAGCTATTGGTAGCTCAGTTACACTTATTCTGACTGTACTTTTATTACAGGATAGATTTGGAGGGTAATTAGAATACTAAATTATTTCTCCATAAATTTTTTTATCAAAAAGAGTTATTTTAACAGATTAAATGAGCGACTTCGACGAAAATCCATTTATAAATCCTGCACAAGCAGCCGATGCCTCTAATGAAGAAAATTTTTTAGCTGACTTTGATGTTTCCAAACTCATCAGGGTTTTCAAAAAGAAATTAATATATATCATTCTATTATTTATTATCTGTGTTGCAGCCTCTTGGGTAGTTTTGCGTTATACAAAACGCATATACAATGCTTCTTCTACACTTAAACTGGAAATGAAAGGAACTTCAGAGTTATTAGGAAAAGGTATTTTCTCTAGTGATGAGAATGTAGCTAACTTTTTAGTGGGAGAAATCGAACTTATTCTTTCTCGCTCTATCTATGAGGAAGCTGTTGCAAAACTCAATTTGAATGTTAGTTATTTTATAAAAGGACGTTGGTGGTTCAATTATTTTGAACGCTTTCAAGATAGTCCTTTTGAGATAACGGAATACGAAATTTACAATAGTGCTTTTTATAATCGGAATTTAGATATCCAAATCATCGATGAGGAGGAATTTGTTCTGAGCTATGAAACGCCCACAGGAGAAAGTTTTAGCAAAATATATAGGTTTAATACCCGAATTAAGAATCAATACTTTACATTTATTGTTTCATTGACTAATACATTTGATAAGTTAAAATCTACCTCAGATAGTTATTTTTTCACTATAAATAGCTACGAATATCAAATCAATTATATTGCATCCTCCATAAAAGCCAATGTTGTAAATCCCAAAGCCTATACAATACAAGTTTCGTTTACAGATAATAATCCCTATAAAGCTGCTATTATTACAAACACAATAGTAGATATTTATTTTGGAAAAACACTAGAAAATAAAAATAAAGTATATAAACAGACCATAAATTACCTAGAAGATCAAGTTAGGATTGTACAAGATAGTTTAGAGAGAATTGAAAAAGGAATTGATGACTACAAACAAGAAAATGGCATTACCAACCAAAACCCTGAAGAATATCAAGGTTTAGTGCAAAATATCCTAGATGATATTAGAGATTTGCAGCAAGAAAGAGTAGATATGGATAATGAATTAAAATTATACAGAGAAATTTCTACACTTTTAGAAAATGATTCTACACTTTTAGTTGCTCTGACCTACTCTACTATTCTTACAGACGCTACTCTAAAAAGCAGATTGGAAATTGTTTATGAAGAAGAAAAAGAGAAAAAATTTATGTTGGATAGAGTTACCAAACAAACAGCAGCTTACCAACAAAAAGAAAAAAAAATAGAACTACTCAAAAAAGAAGTTGATAAATTTATTACACTCAACCAACGAATCATTTACGAGAAACTCAGCCAAATAAGCATAAGCATATATAAATTACAAAGTTCCATTCCGTCTTCTGCTAGTCAAATAGATTTAGAACTCAAAAAAATGATGCGTTATCAAGATTCTTATCAACAGAATTATAGTATTTTGTTGGGTAAACTCATCGAAACAAGCATCACAATGGCAGGAACAGTTACAAATTATCAACGCTTGGCGACTGCAATTCCTAATACTACACCCATATACCCAGAATCTCAACTTTTTTATATTTATGGTTTAGGTGCTTGGTTGGCACTTTCCGTTTTGTTAATTGGACTTACTTATATCAGACAAAATAAGGTAGATTCACTAGCAGAACTTGAAAAATTATCTAGTGTTCCTATCTTGGGAATGGTTCCTAAGTACAATAAACCTATGGATTATTCTCAACTTATCATCCATAGAAAACCAAAATCAGCAATTAGTGAATCTTTCCGTTCACTGCGTACCAACTTAGACTTTATGGGTAATATTTCGAATGATACCATAATTTCGGTTACTTCAACTACAAGTGGAGAAGGAAAAACATTTATTGCTGTAAATTTAGGTGGAATTATTGCTCTATCACAGACAAAAGTAGTGTTACTAGACCTAGATTTGAGAAAGCCAAAAGTACACTTGGCTTTTGGTGTAGAAAATACAAGAGGAATGAGTACACTTTTGATAGGTAAAACATCTATTGATGAAGCCATCAACCATAGTGAAATTCCTAATTTTGATTTCATTACAGCAGGAGCGCAACCTCCAAACCCATCCGAACTTATTATGAGTGATGAGTTTGGACTGCTTCTCAAACAACTAAAGTTACGCTATGACGTTATTGTTTTTGATATGCCTCCCGTTGGACTTGTTACAGATGGTATTATAGCAATGAGATTAGCAGATTTGCCGATTTATGTAGTACGAACAGAATATTCTCAACGTTCTTATGTAAGAGGTATAAATCGTTTGCATCAAGTACAAAACTTCAAAAAATTATCTATCATACTCAATGCAGCCACAAAAAGCACAGGTGGTGGGTATGGATACGGATATGGGTACGATTATGGATATGGATATTATGAGGACGAAGACGAAAAAACTACCATCTTGGGAAAAGCAAAAATAGGGTGGATTAAAATGAAACGAAAACTAAGCAGAAAATAAAAAATGATTTCATTATTTAGAAAAAAAAGCAAATCATATGGCAATGTATTGCCAATTACGGTAGATATGCACTCTCATCTCTTACCAAGTATAGATGATGGCTGTAAATCTTTTGATGAGTCTATCGAACTTATCAAAAAATTGATTGATTTAGGTTATAAGAAACTAATCTGTACACCTCATATTATGGGTGACTTTTATAGAAATACACCTGAAATCATTTTAGATAAGTTAGATAAATTAAATGATATTATTCAGCAACTTGGATTGAATATAGAACTAGGAGCTGCAGCAGAATATTATTTGGACGAATCCTTTGTCGAACGCCTCAACAAAGAAGAAGAATTACTTTGCTTTGGAAAAGAAAAGTACCTTCTCTTCGAAACTTCTTACATGAATACCTCTCCTCACCTAGAAAATGTAATTTTTATATTGCAGTCATTAGGTTATACACCTGTACTTGCTCACCCAGAACGCTACGTCTATTTGTTCGAAAATTACAATGAAAAGTTATATGAACTACATAAAAAGGGAGTTTTGTTTCAAGTAAATATCAATTCTCTTTCGGGTTATTACTCTCGTCCTTCTCAAAAAATAGCTGAATATTTGATTGATGAAGATTTGGTCAGTTTCTTAGGAACAGATATGCATGGAAAACGTCATTTTCAATCGCTATTAAAAAGTAGAGACACAAAGTATTACAAAAAAGCTCTTTCTCAAGAATTGCTCAATAATAAACTTTTAGAGGAATAAATTAGGGACTAGAGAAGTCCTTTTATGAAATAATTGTTTAAACTTTATTTTCCTTGTGAAGCTGTTGATTCTCTTAGTATCTTGTTAAAATGTATTTGCAACTACTCCTAATTCCATAAATCTAACTTCTAAATTTATTTAGGTAGAATAAAACTTATAATTCATCGTAATTAGCTTCGCTGAATTAATATTTCGCCATTTGTAATTCGTAATTGAATAGTGGTTTGTGTATATTTGTAACAAATTGTTTGTTCTATCATCAAAAAATTGATTGCAAAGTCAAACAACTAAAAAATTACTTCACACAATTATTAAAATAGAACTTATTTTATGAGCGAAAATATCATTACCATCGAAAACGGCAATCTAAACGTACCTAACAATCCTACTATTCCTTTTATCGAAGGCGATGGAATTGGTGCAGATATTTGGAAAGCCTCTCAAGCTGTTTTTGATGCTGCTGTTGAAAAAGCCTATAATGGCAAAAGAAAAATCAACTGGAAAGAAGTATTAGCTGGAGAAAAAGCATTTAATACTACAGGAAGCTGGTTACCTACCGAAACTTTAGACGCATTTAGAAAATATTTAGTGGGAATTAAAGGCCCTTTAACTACTCCTGTGGGTGGTGGTATTCGTTCGCTTAATGTTGCTCTTCGTCAAGAATTGGATTTGTATGCTTGTTTGCGTCCTGTTCGTTATTTTGACGGAGTTCCTTCGCCAGTAAAACACCCAGAACTTACAAACATGGTTATCTTCCGTGAAAATACAGAAGATATTTATGCAGGAATTGAGTATATGGCAGGAACTGCTGAAGCTGATAAAGTAAAAAAATTCTTACTAGAAGAAATGAATGTAAAGAATATTCGTTTTCCTGAAACTTCTTCTATTGGTATCAAACCTGTTTCTGAAGAAGGTACAAAACGCCTTGTTCGTTCAGCTATCAAATATGCAATCGCTCAAAAACTTCCTTCTGTAACGATTGTTCACAAAGGAAATATCATGAAATATACAGAGGGAGCATTCAAAAACTGGGCTTACGAATTGGCTGAACAAGAATTTGGCGATAAAGTATATACGTGGCAACAATATGACCGTACAAAAGCTGAAAAAGGAGAAGCTGCAGCAAATGCAGAACAAAAAGCAGCTTTAGATAGTGGAAAAATATTAGTTAAAGATTCGATTGCTGATGCGTTCTTACAACAAATTTTGCTTCGTCCGTCTGAATATTCAGTAGTAGCAACACTTAACCTTAATGGCGATTACATTTCTGATGCTTTGGCTGCTATCGTTGGTGGTATCGGTATTGCTCCTGGTGCAAATATCAATTATGTAGAAGGTTCTGCTATCTTTGAAGCAACTCACGGAACAGCTCCTAAATATGCAGGTTTGGATAAAGTAAATCCTTCTTCTGTAATTCTTTCAGGTGTAATGATGTTTGAATACATGGGATGGCAAGAAGCTGCTGACCTTATTACACAAGGATTAGAGGGTGCTATCAATTCTAAACGTGTTACTTACGATTTCGAAAGACAAATGGAAGGTGCAACACTTGTTTCTTGCTCTGGTTTTGGAAACGAAATCATCAAAAACATGAAGCCTGTAACAGCATAAATAGTTTTGTTTTTATAATTCAGAAATTTGCTTAACATCTAATTTGTTAAGTTTGATACAATTTCTGTAACTTTATAGCGATACATTTTACCAACTAATTTTAAATATTTTAGTAAAAGGCAAAATGTATCGCTATTTTTTACTCTGTCTATTCTAAATAATCTATACTAATAAATGAAAGGTATTTTAATATTCTAACTTCTAAATTCTAACTTTTAAATTTCTTAAATTATGCGTTTTTCTTTTTTAACTATTCTTGTTTGTGCTTTATTTATCTCTTTATTTTCTTGTACTTCAACTACAAAAACAGATGGAGAAACCAATGCTGATTCTGTAAATACAGCAGAAACTACTACTCAATCAGAAACTAGCAATACAGAAACAACTGTTGAGTTTTCGCCTGAGGATGCCAATAAAGAAGGTGGTTTTTTTAATGTTTCTTTAGGAGAAGAAAAATCAACAGTCAAAACAAATTTTGCTGATAATGGTCTTTCAATGGATAAAGACAACGGCGTAACTTATATTATGGCAGGAAATACTGAAAACAATATTAGTATTGACTTAAAAGGTGGAACTTCTGGAGAATTTCCAATTGGTAGTGATGACAAGCGTTCGGCAAATGTAGCTATCAACTTAACTACAACTTCTGGAACTATGGGTGGTTCACTTACAAAAGGAACGGTTACTATTACTGAATTAGACGAAGCAGCAGGAACAGCAGCAGGAGAATTTTCAGGAAATACAGATGATGGAAAAGAAGCAAAAGGAGAGTTTAAACTCAACTTAAAAAAAATGTAAAAATGTAGGGGACGCTTTAGTGTCCCTTTTTTATGAGTTAATGCCAAAATAAAAACTATTTTTCT
This sequence comes from Bernardetia sp., assembly GCA_036846465.1. Lineage (GTDB taxonomy): Bacteria > Bacteroidota > Bacteroidia > Cytophagales > Bernardetiaceae > Bernardetia. Next base: position 3,176 of record DAIUBX010000047.1, on the reverse strand, counting down.
CTTTAAAATTTTAGCCATTTAGGTTACAAAAATTCTATTTTTTGTAACCTTTTTTATTCTATAATAAGAAAACACAAATAAAACCCTTCAAAATACGTAGGAAAACACTCTCAAAAAAATGTAATCTTTTTCTAGCCTTACATGAAACCCCATTTTTTCAACCCTCATTTAAAGCAAATAGAAGTATATTAAATTGTATTATTCCGTTATCAATAGGATTTTTTCAGAAAAAAATCACTCAGATTTTCTCTAAAAAAGGCTTACAAAAACAAGTAGAAAAATAATTATTGACACGTATTACTTTTATTGATTTACTTTGTATCGTAATTCTAGTCTTACAAATTTATATATCTTATTTAATTATTAAAAAAACAATTATGTTTTGCGAAACAATTCGAAACAATTCGAAACAATTCGAAACAAATAAAAAAAGTAGTTAATTCTACTTTAATTTTAGCCTTATCTTTAGGTATTTTTGCTTGTAATCCTTCTGAATCTATTGAAGAAGTTAGCAGTCAAGTAGAAGAAAAGAGTAGTGACATATCAAGAAATCTAGGAAAGTACACTACAACACAAAATGGAGAAGTCAAGGTTGGTAAACAGCTAAATAATCCTTATTCACTGAAAAATATGCAAATAGCTTTTGCTACTTTAGCAAAAAATAGAAAAGATATTTCTTATTTTAATCTTTCAAAAACACATTATTATATAAAATTTATTCCTCAAACAGAAGAAGAATTAGATATATTAAAAAATTACTCTAACTTAATTCTATACGAGTATCCTTTAGACTACCAAATTATGGGTGAAGGTTCAAATTTTTCTATGGAATCAAAAGAAGAAGACTATAAACCTGCTGCTCAATATGCATCTGTTTCCGTAAATGAAACACTTCCAAAGGGAATCAAATATGAAATTTTGGAGGAACTCTTTATTCCAGACGAATATAACAAAGATGGTTCTTTACGTATAAATACAAAATTAGATGAGAGTATAATAGAAGAGCTAGTAACTACATCTTTGCTCCTTACTGATAATTTAGAAGACAACAAGAAGTCTTCAAATACTAAAAGTAATCTAAATGACAATCGTATGTTTAGAAGCTCTTGGAGACCTGCTGGCACAATTCTCTTTACTGAAAATTATAATCCAAACACTGGTGTTGGAATTGTTAGTAGAAATAGTCCTCTTGTTGGAGCAAAAGTAAGAGCTAGAAGATGGTTTACTACTCACGAAGGATTAACAGATAATAATGGACGTTTTAGTTGCAATGGAACTTTCGAAAGAGATGCTAACTATAGTATAATATGGGAAAGACAAGATTTTGATATTAGAAGTGGTACATTTGGTCAAGCTATTTACAATGGACCCAAACAAGAAGGAGATTGGAATCTAACAATTTCATCAGGAGATTCTAGAAGTTATGCTATTGTTCATACTGCTGCTCATGATTACTATTATGGAAATAGATTTGGATTGAAATCTCCCCCTACAAATGGTTTTTGGAATGCTAGATTAAAAATAAAAGTTTCGGGAGATGAGAATGGTTCTCATTGTAGAGACTGTCGTACTTTAGGTATTATGCCTAGATTAGAAATTGGTAATTTAGGTAGAACTGCAGATGCTATATATGGAACAACCATACATGAGATAGCGCATTCTTCACACTGGGAGTTACGAAGAGGAGAATGGAACAACGATAATACAGAACAGAGATTAAAAGAAAGCTGGGCTGAAGGTGTAGAATGGCTTTTTACTTCTAATAGATACAGAGCTTATAATCCTACTTATGAATATGCGTTAAATTATCAATGGAGAAGCCCCATTACTAGTCCAGTTTATACGTCTATAATGGTTGATTTGAACGATAATTTTGACCAATCTATTAATGTAACTAATGCTGCTGGAAATAGACTTCCAGTCGACAGGGTATCAGGTTATACTTTTCCACAAATGGAAAATGTACTAAGTGACTCAGATGGGTTCACACGTTTTAGACAAAATTTAATGATACGTTATACCAACTCTACATCACCTTTTTTAGTAGAATTATTTAATAACTGGAACTAAAACATAAAAATGAAAAAAATAAAATTATTTACACTTGCGTTAATGTGTCTATTTTCGTCTTGTGAGAATTGTGAAGATTGTAATTCAGATAGAAGGTACATTCAGCGCATTGTAAATTCTTCTGACTACGACATAATCATTCGTTCTTTTGATACTCAAACAGATAGAATGATTTTAGATATTCCTATTGAAAAAAGACAAACATTCGAAAAAGACTCTATACTTTTTGCAGGAGATACATGGACATTTAGAGACTTTTTACTAGGAGACTCTGCTCAAATTATTTTTTCTGATGGAAAGATTTTTACTTCAACATGTTCTTATCGCAGTACTGGCGAAGGTTGTTTTACAGAAAATAATATTTTCAGTTCTGCTACATCAGAACTAAAAGAAGGAAAAAAATCAGAAACTGTAATAAACACCTATATGATAACTAATCTGCAATACGAAAAAGCAGAGTAAAATTAATTATTTATAACCTTTATGCTTTTGTATGAGCCTTCTTGAAATAGGTAAAGGCTTTTTGCGTTAGCTAATTTTTTAATTTATGAAAAAAGTAATTTTTATTTTACTATTTTTGTTGTTTTCTCATAACACAAAAGCTCAAAAAATAAAATACGATTCTGTTTATTTTGATAAGGGTTCTAATCTTGTAGAGTATCATTTTTCTCCTGCTTTCTTTGGTTATATAGGTGGTCCTCACTACTTTTGGGGTTTTGAACATAGAATAGGTTATCAACATTATATTCAGCCTAGATACTCACTTCGTTTTGCTTCTCGCTATATGTATATAGAAGGTACAGATGAATTTCCTTTGTACGTATCAAGCATTACGTTTCAAGTAGGGCATCAGTATCAACTCTTTAAACGCAGACGTTCACCTTTTTATGTTGCTCAATTATTTGTTTATTCAATTGCAAAAGAAAAGGCAGTAGCCGAACCTAATAATTTATTTGGCAGTACTTTTTTATTTGGTTTTTCAAGTCCTTTATTTGAAAAATGGGGTTCTGAGAAGTGGTACGTCAATTTAGAAAAAGGTTATACATTTGGTCGTACAAACCGACAAAGTGTTTCTTACAGAAGTGTTGTAATAGGTTCTCCACTTT
>DAIUBX010000046.1:5976-10970 GCA_036846465.1 Bernardetia sp. | reverse complement strand
CCACTTGTTCTTTCTTCCAACTTGCAAAATCTCCTGCCAAAATATGTTTTCTTGCTTCTCCTACCAAATGAAGATAAAAAGCTAAATTGTGTGTAGAGGCGATATAAGCACCCAAAAGTTCATTGGCTTTATTCAAATGTCTTAGATACGATTTTGAATAAGTGTTACTGACATGACACACAAAACCATCATCTAAAACACTAAAATCTTTTTCCCATTTTTGATTTTTGATATTTATGATCCCTTTTGTAGTAAAAAGCATTCCATTACGTGCATTACGAGTAGGCATTACACAATCAAACATATCTACACCAAGTGCAATTCCTTCCAAAATATTAGCAGGAGTTCCTACACCCATCAAATAACGGGGTTTATCTTTTGGCAAAATTCCACAAACAAGTTCTGTAAATTCATACATTTTTTCGGCAGGTTCACCCACTGAAAGTCCACCAATAGCATTTCCATCTCTGTTTTGTTCTGCAATAAATTCAGCAGAAGCAACACGCAAATCTTTGTAGGTACTTCCTTGCACAATAGGAAAAAGTGTTTGCTCATAGCCATATTTTCCTTCTGTCGAATCAAAACGATTGATACAACGTTTTAACCAGCGATGAGTCAGTTCCATTGATTTCCAAGCATACTCATAATCAGAAGGATAAGGAGGACATTCATCAAAAGCCATAATAATATCTGCACCGATACTGCGCTGAATATCCATCACGTATTCAGGTGTAAAATTGAGTTTTTTACCGTCTATATGCGAACTAAAAATTACGCCTTCTTCTTTTATTTTACGAATCTGTCCCAATGAATAAACTTGATAACCACCACTATCTGTCAAAATAGGTCTATCCCAATTCATAAATTTATGCAATCCACCTGCTGCTTCCAAAACTTCTGTATTTGGACGTAAATACAAATGATAGGTATTTCCTAAAATAATTTGTGCCTTTACTTGGTCTTTTAATGCTTCTGGTGGAACACCTTTTACAGTTCCTAATGTCCCAACAGGCATAAAAATAGGTGTTTGGATTTGTCCGTGTGCTGTTGTGATTGTTCCTGCTCGTGCAGATGTATCTTTGTCGGTAGTATGGAGTTCGAATTTCATTGAATCTGGCTTATATAAATCTGATAGAAAATGCTTTTGTTTTTTAGTCGTGCAAGTTCGGTAAAAATGATGTTTTTAACAATTAATTTTTAAAACCTAGCTTTTAGGCTAAAACTTCTTAAAAATGAAGTCTCAGAACAACAGAAAGTGAGCCACGTAGAAAATAATACAACTCAGAAAGTGTAAAGTTATATTTAAACTTACATATTAAAATAAGTTAAAATAGAAGTTTTGCAAGGTTTTTTTAGATAATTTGTGAGATTTTTATTGCATTATTCCGTGATTAATAGGATTTTTTATTTCCTTTTGCTTAAGTAATTTTGAAAAAAAAGTAGTTCTAAAAATTCATTAAAAAAAACATTTGCAACAGAATATATTTTTATAGTACCTTTGTGTAACAAAAATAAATAATTTGTTTTTTGTTTTGCAAAATTAATTATCTTAAATATTAAACTATTTTTATTATGAAATTCATTTCAATTCATTTCAATTCATTTTACTTCTTTTAGTAGTAACCCTATGATCATCTTGTGAATCTAATATTTCAAATCAAAACCCTTCTGTTCAAGAAAGTCAACGATTAGATATTACCAAGAGTGCAACAAAGACAGAGTTAAAAGACAGATTTAATAAATTATCTTTTAATGACCAAAAAATGCTATGGAGTGATAAAATCAATCAAATTCAATCAAAAAATCTGTCTAAAAAACATAACGAATTATTAGTAGAACTTAATGAAGAATTAGCAAAAGCTAAAACTATTAATGATTTGTATAATGATAATTTGGAAAGAATTGCTTTAGCATTTGCAGCAATTACTCCACAAAACGATTTTATAGAGATGTTCATTAGTTTAGATAATTATAATGGTAGCTTTGATGCAAACAACTTTAAAGTTTGTGAAGAGTGTATTGTAGGAATAACAAATGATTTTAAGGAAAAAAGAGATATTATGATTAGAAATGCTAAAACACATACTCCTCCAAAACCAAAAGTTGATTGCAACTGTAGTTGGACATGTGGAGACGGTCCAGGAGAAGTAACAACTAACTGTACTCCTAGTGGTGGATGTGGGTTTTTATTCTTATTTACTTGTAAGCATTATCAATAACATTTAAGTTTAATATTTATGAATCAAGCAGGGTTATAATAAAACTCTGCTTGATTTTTATTTCGATACTCTAAAAAATAAAAACATGCAGAAAATACTAAATCATCTATTACTTATTGGATATTCTTTTTTACTTATACTATATTGGATGCTAACTATGTTAGGTTCTGTTACTACTGAATACTCTATACTTGTGGGGTATTTATTTACTTTTTACTCTCTTTATCTTATCAAGAAAACAGATTTTTATAAAAGTCTAAAATATAGCTCTAGTTTAATTTTAGCTGGACCAATTATATATTTTGTTACAGGTTTTTTTACAGATCGTCCTATTATAGTATGGTTAGTTACCCCCATTTCTTTTGTTTTCTTCCTTACTCTAGTTACTTTGTTTACAAAAGAAATTAAATTACAATCTTTTGGTGTGATTGTTCTTTTTATAGGGTATTTTCACGCCTTTCATATAGAACAAAATAGTCCTTTTGAGTATTTGACAAATGAGAATAAATATCAAATCAATGAGAGAAATTTAAATGATGATATAAACCTAACAGATTTTGCTTTTTTAGATTCTAATTTAGATACCATTCATTTTGAGTTAGGCAAACCTGTTTTGATAGAAACATGGAATGAAGGTTGTCGTCCGTGTATGGCTTCTATAAAAGATTTAGAGCCTCTCTTTGATGCAAATTCGAATATCAAACATGTTTATTTGTATGAAGCATTAGTCAAAAAAAGGCTTAAACCCGAAAAAGTAATGGCTTTCGAACGCATCAAAAATAAATCTAAAATTTTGATTGATATAGAAGATAAATTTCTCAAAACAACAGAAATGCAATCTTATCCTTATTTTATGCTTTTTGATAAAGAAGGATATTTAGTAGATTACTTTGCTGGATATAGTCCACAATATGCTGATTATTTTAAAGAACGTTTAGAACAGATGATGAGAAAAGTAGAGGATAACTAAACTTCCTTAATTTTTTTTCAAAAAGTCTGTTACTTTCTAGTTTTTTTTGGATTGTAAATGTAGAAAGGCACTTAAAATAGATTTCCTTTAGAAAATTTGAGAAAATTCTTGACTTTTTTAGAAAAAAAATCGTTTCGGATTAGGAACTTTATAATAGTCTTTTTACTTTTGATTTACTGTTTTTCACTTCAAAACTAAAAAAAAATATGTTAGGTTTCATACTTATAGGAGGATTACTTGCCATTTCAATCGGCTTGGTCTTTCTTTTCAGAGGCGTTTTAGATAATAACGGCAAAAAAATATTAGCAGGTGAAATAAAACAACCTGAAGTTGGCATTCTTCGTAAATTTTATGATGTAGATGCAAATTATTATTCAGGACTTTTCTTTAGTATCGGTCTTGTAATAAGTGTAGGAATGATGCTTGTGGCTTTCACTTGGAAATTTGAAGACACAGAAGATTTGGCTGAATATGTTGCTCCTGTGGCTGAAACGGAAGAAATCATTGACGTTCCTCTTACAAACATTCCACCACCACCACCTCCAAGAGTGCAGGTAGTAACTCCAGAGGAGATTGTGGAAGTAGAAAATGATATTGAATTAGATGAAAACATCGAAATCAAAATCGAAGATGTAGAAATTGAAATTGATAATATCGTAACTGATGTAACATCTATTGAAGCTCCTCGTCAAGAAGAAGAAGTAGAACAAGTTTTTACTATCGTTGAGCAAAATGCAGTTTACCCTGGTGGAATGGATGCTTTTTATAAATATGTATCAAAAGAATTAGAATATCCAAAACAAGCAAAACGTATGGGTATTCAAGGTAGAGTATTTGTTCAGTTCGTTGTAGATAAAACTGGTAAACTTACAGATGTAAAAACTGTAAAAGGTATTGGTGGAGGCTGTGATGAAGAAGCAGAACGTGTGCTTAGAGAGTCTATCAAATGGGCACCAGCTAAACAGCGTGGAAAAACTGTAAAAGTTCGTATGAATATTCCTATCGTTTTCAAATTGGATAACTAATCAAATTAGGTTTATCTTTTTAAGTGAAAACAGATACAAAATACTTTAAAACCTATTCATTTATTTGAATAGGTTTTTTTTGTTTAATAAATTTAAAACGTTACTTTTTTGCTATTTATGAATTATATAGTTATGGAATAAATAATCAAAAATTATATCACAATGACTACTCATTCAAATAACTTTCTCAAAACTGCTTTAGCAATTTTACTTTTCTCAAATTCTGCTCTGCTTTTCTATATTTTTAAACAAGAACAAAATCAGAAAAAACAAAATTCTGAATTAATTAATCTAAATACCAAACTAGATTTGATTATTTTAAATAAATCTGAAAGTCAAAGTAAAAAAGATATTTGTTTGAATATTTTTATAGAAGATGAAAAAATACAGGAATTAAAATCTGTTAGGATAAAACATATTGAGGAATTCTTGATAGAAAATATTGTTACAGATGTTACAGCCATTGAAGCTCCTAAAGATGAATATGAAGTTGAGCATTGTGGATTCACTTTAACTATGCAAGAAGCTGTGCCACAAGAAGGAATGGTGTCTTTCTACAAAAATATTAGTGAAAACCTAAACTATCCAACACAAGCAATAAGGCAAGAAATAGAAGGAAAAGTAATGGTAGGTTTTGTAATCAATAAAAAAGGTGAAATCACAGAGGTAAAAGCAAAGAATGATATTGGTGGAGGTTGTGCAGCAGAAGCAGAACGAGTAATTAAAAATTCTTCCAAATGGAATCCTAACAAGCCCTCCAAATCTTCTTGCCAATGTTCT
>DAIUBX010000046.1:0-5966 GCA_036846465.1 Bernardetia sp. | reverse complement strand
GTAAAAACAAGATTAACTATCCCTATTGTTTTTAAACTGGAAAAGGAATTGAAACTTGACTAATTATAAAGGACTCATATTATTATCTAGTTGAAAGTTGAAATTTTTCAATTTTTTTTTGAAATCATGTTACTTTTTAGTTTGTTTTAGATTCTAAATATAAAAAGTTGTTTTAAATAAAATTATTTATAATAATTTTTTAAATTTACTATTTATCACTTTAAATATAAAAAACTATGTTAGGCTTATTACTTATAGGAGGATCGCTTACAATTTCAATTGGCTTAGTCTTTCTTTTCAAAGGCGTTTTAGATAATAATGGCAAAAAAATACTAGCAGGTGAAATAAAACAGCCTGAAATTGGGATTCTTCGTAAATTTTATGATGTAGATGCAAATTATTACTCAGGACTTTTCTTTAGTATGGGTCTTGTAATAAGTGTAGCAATGACGCTTGTGGCTTTTACTTGGAAGTTTGAAGACACAAATGATTTGGCTGAATATATTTCTCCTGTTGCTGAAACGGAAGATGTTATTGATGTTCCTCTCACAAAAATGCTTCCTCCTCCACCACCAAAAGTACAAATAACTCCAGAGGAAATTGTGGAAGTAGAAAATGATATTGTATTAGATGAAACGATTGAAATCAAAATTGAAGATGTCAAAATCGAAATTAAAGACATCGTAACTGACGTAACAGCTATTGAAGCTCCTCGTCAAGAAGAGAATGTAGATCCAATATTTGATATTGTTGAGCAAAATGCCGTTTATCCAGGTGGAATGGATGCGTTTTATAAATACATAGGAAAAGAATTAAATTACCCAAGTTATGCTTACAGAACGGAGATTACAGGTAGAGTATTCGTTCAATTTGTGATAGACAAATTAGGTAATGTTACTGATGTAAAAGTTCTAAAAGGTATCGGTGGTGGTTGTGACGAAGAAGCCGAACGAGTAATAAGAGAATCTAAAAAATGGTCACCAGCAAAACAACGTGGTAAAGCTGTAAAAGTTCGTATGAACATTCCTATTGTCTTCAAATTAGATAATTAAACATAAACTCAAATAATATTTCAAAGCCTATTCACATGTACTGGAATAGGTTTTTTCGTATTCAAATAAAATGTTCACTTCTCAAATCTGACTTCTGACTTTATTTGGTTTCTCTATACATCATTATTGGCATTCCATTATCAAGAGCCATTTTTTGAATATTGGTTTTGTTACCAAAAAGTTTATTAAAGAGAGATTTTTCTGTTTTCAGCATCACGAGCATATCAGGTTTGTGATTAGAGAGATAACTTTCAAGCCCATTGGTTATACTTTTTGAGTCACGAATTACTTTAAAACTAAGTTTACTAAACAAAACAACATCAAACTCAGCTTGAAGTTCTTGCATTTTTTCGTTTTCTTCTCGTAATTTTTTTCCATCTGTACAGATATGCAAACAGTCTAATTTTGCATCAAAACTACTTGTAAGCTCTATCAAATCACGAATTCTTGTTGCATCATTTCCATCAAAATTAGCTGCATAAACTACATATTCTAATGGTTTGTAAGTAGCATCTTCTGGAATTGTGAGGATAGGACAGTTTGCTTCTCTGACTACTTTATTATTCAGAAATAAATCTTTTATTTCGCTACTATCTTTGTGTGACAAAACTATCATAGCAATAGCATTGTCTTGCATAATTCTTTCCATAGCATCGTCTGGATGCCCTTCCATGACTAAAGGTTCAATCATTACAGGCTGCCCAGTTTCATTATAGGTATGATTTTCATATTGAGCTAACAAAACACGCATTTCGAGGTATGCTTTTTCATGTTTTTCTTTTATTTCTCGTTTGTGTAAGTTCATATTTGCACCTGCTGGAATGGTAGAGGTAACAAAATGACACATAATAACTACCTTATGTGAGGCTTGAGCAATTCCTATAGCATGAGCTAGAGAGATTTCGGTCGCAGACGTAAAATTAATGGGAACTAAGATATGCTCCATATTTTCTTTAGAAATTAGAGTAGTAGCGTGTGTGTGTTGTTCTTTAATAGATGATTTTAAAATAGAAACCATACTTCTTCAAATTAGTAACTTCTAGGCTTTTCTCAAAATAAAATCAAAAAAACTCATTACTATTTTGAGTAAAAAGAAAATAGATTTTAAGTAAATGAGAGAACAGACTAAGAAATCAGTAAAAAAATAAAATGAATGAAGCATATTACTTCACTTTTCATAGGATTAATGTCAGAAAATTAATATTTGATCTCAAAATACACTATTTTTAGAAATTAATCAATATAAAATCTAAAAGTTATCTAATTATTTTAGTTCTCTGACAATTTTTGTGGTAAGGTAAAAAATCGTCGGTGAGGACACCGATAATGGCGAGGTATTTCTTACAAATATTCTTTTTTTTGCCGTTGTCGGTGTCACACCGACAACTTCCACAAAACTGTCAGACAACCATTATTTTGAATAAAACAGTGTAATTTTTTATTTAAAATTATTTTTTCTGATAATAATTTTCTAAAAGTTCTTTTGCTACTTCAACAGCATTTCTAGTTCCGTTTGCTACTTGTTTTTCTAAGTTTGTGATTTGATTTTTTACTAATTCAGTTGCATAAAAATCTCTCTTTAATAGCTCTTCGATGGTTTGATGTAACCATTGCTTATTTTGCTGACTACGATTTGTTTTGAAGAAGCCATTCGAAGAAGTTTGCTTTACAAAGTCTTGAATACTCTTCCAAACTTTTTCTATTCCTTGATTTTCTAAAGCCGAACAAATCTCAACTGGAACTGTCCATTTTGCATCATTGGGTGGAAAAAGATGTAGCGCATGTTTGTATTGTGATTTGGCTCTTGTGGCTGCATTTTTATTTTCTCCATCAGCTTTTGTAATGACAAGCATATCAGCCATTTCCATAATTCCACGCTTTATTCCTTGCAATTCATCACCTGCACCTGCCAACATTAATAAAAGAAAAAAATCAACCATTCCTTTTACAATTGTTTCAGATTGCCCAACTCCTACCGTTTCTATCAAAATTATATCAAAACCTGCTGCTTCACACAAAAGCATTGTTTCTCGGGTTTTCTGACTTACTCCACCCAAAGAACTACGAGCTGGTGAAGGACGGATGTAAGCATTTTTGTGATTAGAGAGTTTTTCCATGCGTGTTTTGTCTCCCAAAATGCTTCCCCCCGAACGCTGACTGCTTGGGTCAATGGCAAGAACGGCTACTTTTTTATTTTGCTTTTCCAAATCGGCTAGATAAAGTCCAAAAGTTTCAATAAATGTGCTTTTCCCCACCCCCGGAACGCCCGTAATGCCTACACGCATAGAATTTCCTGTATAAGGCATTAGTTTGTCAATAATTTGTGTGGCAAGTTGATTATCGCTTTCTAACTGACTTTCTATAAGCGTGATGGCTCGGCTCAAAATAAAAGGGTTGTGTGCCAAAATTCCGTCGATATATTCTTGAGGAGCTAAACGTGAACGTCTGATTTTTGCCATAAAAAGTGAAATAGTAGGTTGTTGATAAAATGTTGATTTATCATGTAGAATTATCGATTTATATAAGCTATTCATAGAAAAGGTAAACAAAAATGATAAAAATACAAGTCTGAATTTCTGATTCTTACTAAAAAAATGTTATTTTATGTAAATATTAGAAAACTCAATTTTAGTTTTGCTTCAATTTTGAATAAGTGCAACTTTTCACAACGTACGAACGTGCTTAGGGAATAATTTGTATCTTTGTAGGTAACAGAATTGAGTTTTCTTACAGTCATATCATTCTATTATCAACAACTTATCTATTTGCCAATGCGTTTTTTACGAAAAATATTCAATATTGCAACCATTTTAGGGACAATTGTCATTTTTGCGTTTATGTTTCTGTTACAGACACTTGCCGTAAATTTTGATTTTCTTAATATTTTTGAACAAACTATCAATAACTTCAAAATTTCGGATGTTTATTTTTCTCAAATTAGAGATAATAAAAGTATAGAAATGGATACCAATATAGTTATTGTAAATATTGGTTATTTACCAAGAGCAGGGTTAGGGGCGCAAATAGAAATAATTTCAAGGTACAAACCTAAAGTGATTGGAATGGATGCTCTATTAGAAGGACCTAGAGAATTCGATCAAGATTCTACTTTGGAGGCGTTCTTACAAATTGCAAGTGAAAGATGTCCGATTGTTTTTGCTTCAAAACTAGAAAAACCAAATGAAAAAGAGAAAAAATTTGATAGTTTGGGATTATCTTATGAGCCTTTTCGGAAATATGTAGATTTTGCTTATGTAAATGTAGTTACCGATGAAGACACAAAATTTGAAACGGCTCGTATCATTTCTGCAAAAGAAAAAGTAAAAGATTCAACCGTTTATAGTTTTGCGACAAAACTCACTCAAATTGCGTATCCTAAGAAAGCAGAAAAACTTTTAGAACGAAATAATGAAGTAGAAACAATTTATTATCGTGGAGATTGGGATAAATTTATGGTCATTGACCCAGTAGATGTTTTGCAAGAAAATTTTGACCCTTCTTTTTTTAAAGATAAAATTGTAATTATGGGTTATATGGGATCTACTTTTCTTCAAGAAGATGGTGTTGATGATAGGTATTATACCCCCATGAATACACGACCTGTTGGAAGGGCTGCAACGGATATGTATGGAATTATGATTCACGCCAATATGATTTCGATGATATTGCACGAAAATTATATCGATGTTATTCCTTCTTATTTGGCAATTATTGTTTCTGTGCTGATGGCTTTTGCGAATGCTGTGTTATTTTCTTATATCTATTTTCATAGAAAATTAGGAACTTGGTACGATGTTATTACGAAAGGAGTTCAGCTTGTTGAAGTAGTTATATTTGTATTTATTTTTATATGGACACTTGCTACTTATAACTTAATGTTAGAAATAACGGTCGGTGTTTTGGCAGTTGTTTTGTCAGGAGATGTCTTAGAAGTATTTTTGGCTATTTTGACTAATTTGTATCCTAAATCTACTCGTGCCTATGAATAAAACTAAAAAATAAATTAAAACTGGAAAGATGAGAAAGTTCAGAAAAATAGAAATGAAAACTCCAAAATCTGTATCCAGTAATAAAATCACAGAAATCAAACAAAAATTTTAGATTTTTATATCTTTTTACCACGTTTTTACGTAAAACTACTATATGATTTTTTTTGTTCAATTTTTGTGGAAATAATAGCAAAGTATTCACTTGTAAACCTTCCATAACAAAAAGTAGTTGTGTTTAATAATCATATAATTTGATATAAATACTACTCATTATTTTGAAAAACAAGTTTGAATAAACTATGTCTTTCAGACAAAAATTCAAAATTATATTATCAAAAATACATTTACAAATACCTTATCTCAATTAAATTTTAAAACTATGAAAACAAAATCACTATTCTTAGTAGCTCTAATGTTGCTAATCGGTGGAACTACAATGGCACAAGATTATGCCTTCCGTGTTCTGACTGCAAAAGGAAACAATACTGCTGCTAAAAACGCAATTCGTGTAGGCTCTAAACTCAATGATTCTGACGTTATCGTTATGGAAGAAGGAGGATATTTAGGACTTTTACATACCAATGGACAAACTGTTGAGCTTCGTACTAAAGGAACTTACAAAGTAAACGAACTTGCAAGTAACTTAAAGGCAAGTAGTGGCTCTAGTCTTACAGCTCGTTATGCAAACTATGTAGTTTCTGAGCTTACATCTTCGGCTGAAGAAGCAAGTGGAGACAATCGTTATAAGCACATGAGTAAAACGGGTGCTGTGAATCGTGCTGGTAGTAAATTAAATAAAGTTACTATTTTGCAAGAGAGTAAAATAAATATGCTAGGCGACAAAATGGAAATTGAATGGTTTGTTTATGAAGACTTAGCTAAAGTTTCTCCGAACGATGTTAGAGAATACCGTATCGTGTTGACA
>DAIUBX010000045.1:0-10981 GCA_036846465.1 Bernardetia sp. | reverse complement strand
AACCTGCTCCTCCTGTGATGAGAATACGTTTTGATGTAAGTTTATTTTTTTCCAAAACCATATAAAGTAAGAGGTATGAAGTAAGAAGTCAGAGATAAATACGAATACACTTTTTGATCGTTTTCAAAAGTGATAATAAACATTTGAAATTCCAACTCTAATTTCTAAAATTTTTAGCTTTTATTTTTCTGATTTTACTTCTTACCTCATAAATTATATTTCTTACTTTATTTAAATTGATAACTGCTTAGGAAGTTGAATTTCAAAACTTGTCCCTTCGCCTAATTTACTTTCTACCAAAATTTGTCCATTGTGTTTTTCTATAATTCCGTAGGTAATAGACATTCCTAAACCTGTTCCTTCTCCTACATTTTTGGTTGTATAAAAAGGCTCGAAGATTCGTTTTTGTACTTCTTCACTCATTCCTGTTCCATTATCAGCAATTATCAAAGTAATATAATATTCAGAATTTTTAGTTTTGATTGTTAATAAAGGAGTTTTTGTTTTTATATTTTGTTTTTGTTGTATTTCTTTTTGTTCGATTAATGCCTGAATTGCATTACTACAAATATTCATCAAAACTTGATTGAGTTGCCCTGGATAGCATTCTATAGGCATAATTGAAGAATCTAATTCTCTATGCACAACAATTCCGTTTTCTTTTATTTGATTTCTTAGAAGAATAAGCGTTGTCGAAATATGGTCATTGATATGTGTCTTTCGGATTTCTTCCTCATCTAACCTAGAAAAATTACGTAATCCTTTTACAATCTCAAAAGTACGCATCGCACCAATTTGAATATCTTTTATTAGCGTTCTGGTTTCGTCTATGAGTTCGTCGTATTCTTCGTATAATTCCTCATCTATATTTTCTTTATTTGTCCAAGACAAAAGCTCTTCGATATTGGTATGAAGTGCATCCATTCCAGCATAAACAAAATTGATAGGATTGTTTATTTCATGTGCAATTCCTGCTGTAAGTTGCCCCAAACTTGCCATTTTTTCGGCTTGAGTTAGTTGTGCTTGTGTAGATTTTAGTTCTGTAATTGTGGTCGCTAGTTGTTCGTTTACCTCTCTTTCTCTCAGTAAAGTATGTTGTATTTTTGTTTTTGCAGCAGCCAATCTTTCATTGGTAAGTTGCATTTCTTCGGCATATTTTCGGAGTTCTTTTTCAGACTCAGCAAGGTCTTCTACTTGCTTTAAAAGTTGAGCTTCTGTATAACGCAATCGTGTACTTCTTTCTGCAATAAGTTCTTCTAATCGTTCTCTTTGATTCATCAACTCTTGATTCATCGTTAATAATTCTTCTTGATTTTCTTTAAAAGAACTATCTTGATTTTGCAAAGCATCATTTTGTTTATTGGCTTCTATCAACAAATTTCTTAGCAAATCTTCACTCTGACTTACCATTCGCATCGCAGTAGCTACAATCAATAAATTCATACAAACTGCCATTACCCAAATCACAATTTTAAAAAAAGCAGCCGTAGAAGGAGGCATAAAAACACTTAACTCTGAAAATCCTTTTGGTAAAAATTCTATCCAGCCCAAAATTGCACCAAAAGCAAGAAGAAAAAAAAGCTGCAAACTCTGTTCTTGATTCGAAAAGAGCATTATAATAATAATACTAATCGGCAAAATAAAAGCTCTCATTGAAGGTTCTTTGTTAAAAACCAAAAAGAAAATAAAGTGAGATATGATAATCTGAAACACAAAAAATATTTTGGCTAAGTCTATCTTATGAAATTTATTAAAAATCAAAGGAATTATAAACCCCAAACTAACCAAGAAAATATTTATAACTAATTCTTTTGTCCAAAATGAATTTAATAGGAGTAGCCCAATTATTCCTATCAAAAAAACACTACACAAAGAAAGGCATACCAAATTGATAAGCCGAACTCGTGCTGCTTGTTGGGTGTGCATCAGGTCTGTAACGCCCCAATTAATACTATTTTGAATGTAATTAAGTATAGCTTTAGGAATTAGTAAAATTATTAATTATTTACTTTTGACTTCATAAATCTAACCTCTGACTTTATTTTACTCATTACTCGTAAAATTAATTTCGGTGCTATCTCCAATATTAAGACTTTGAACCAAGCCTTTAAGTGAAGAATCACTTCCTATAATTGATTTATTAAGAGTTGCATATTCAAGGTCAGAAAACGAACCAATAATACTATTTTGAATAATAGAATTCGAAATATGTGTATGGTCACCAATAGCTACATTAGGACCAATAATAGAATTTTCTAATTTGCATTGTTTTCCAAAACGAACAGGTTGAATAATAATACAGTTTGGATAATCAGTAGAAGCAGAGGTTTCGAAACCATGCCTTCTCAAAAGACTTGCATTGGCTTCTAATAAAGTTTCTTTTTTTCCACAATCAAACCAATTATCCACTTCCATAAAGGTAATTTTTTCGCCTTGCTTCACCATTTCCATCAACGCATCTGTCAAATGATACTCCCACGAACTATTTGCAGAAGCCGAATGACTCATAATTATTTTGATGGAATCCAAAAGAAGCCCTACATTACTAATTTTGTATGCGCCTACCAAAGCTAAGTTTGATTTTGGGATGCGTGGTTTTTCAATAAATTTTTTGATTATTCCATTTTTATCAGGTTCTATAATACCAAAAATACGTGGATTATCCACCTTTCTGACAGCCACAACTGTATTTTTGAGAGCAAAAAAATTGGTGTAATTCATCTCCACAATCGTATCTCCTAATACAATCAATAGTTCTTCTTCGTCTTTGATAAAATCACGAGCTATCCAAAGCGCATGAGCCGAACCAATACGAGGTTCTTGCAAAACAAACTCTGCATTGATGGTGTCTTTATACGTATTGACTACATACTCTTCTATTTTATTTCCTAAATATCCAATTATAAATAAAAAATCTCTAATTCCATTTTCAAATAAATTATCAATAATATGCCCCAAGATAGGCTTTCCTGCTATCGGAACGAGAGGTTTGGGTTGTGTGTGAGTGTGAGGACGTAAGCGTGTACCTGCTCCTGCTACGGGAATAATTGCTTTCATGAAATTAGAGAGAAAATAAAATTACAAACCAAAATAATCTGAATAATACTGCAAAGTACAATTCTTAATAAGATAGCACAAATTATAGACTATTAAACCTTTTTATTTGATTGCTTTTTTTTATTGAAAAAGATCCAATTCGAAAAATATTGTTTTGTATTCTAATAAAAAAAGACGTATTTTAGCAAACCCTTCTAAAATATACATTACTTATTCGCACTACTTATTAATTTAAGTGCAACCAAGTTGTTATTAACCTCAAAATGTTTTATGTGCAGTCCTAGTTGGTTGTAATCTACACAAAATCATTTAATTCAAAACAAATAAGCTATTATTTTATTTTGAATAATTAATCAGATTAACTATTAACACTAGTTTTTTCCCTTTCTATAAATTTTGTGTACACTAGATTTTTGCATAAAAATATTTTATGTTTTAAAATTTTAACCTAACTTGGTGTGTCTTTTAATATTTATGCGATTTATTTTTCTGATTTTGCTAAAATCGGCTCAAACTAACAAATAAGTAAATTCAATTCTTTTATCATTCAATCATATTAAATTATGCAAAGAAAAATACTTCTTAGCTTTACGCTCTTATGGGCAATGCTTACGATTGGGCTAGGCTCTGCCTTCGCTCAAACCGAACGCACCGTAACAGGTGTAGTCACAGATGACACAGGAGAAACACTTCCTAGTGCTACTGTTGTTATTAAGGGAACTACAAACGGAACAATAACTGACTTTGATGGAAAGTATAGTCTTGTTGTTCCAAATGCTCAAACAGTTCTTGTTTATAGTTTTGCTGGTATGCCTTCAAAAGAGGTTACGGTAGGAAACCAAACTGTAATTGATGTTACTCTTAGTTCTGAAATGTTACAACAAGTTGTTGTTACAAGTTTTGGTATTGAAGAAGAAAAAAGAACTTTAGGCTATGCTCTACAAACCGTAGATTCTAAAGAACTTACCAACTCTAGAGAAACCAACTTAGTAAATGCACTCGCTGGTAAAGTAGCAGGTGTACAAGTAAACTCATCAGGTGGACAAGCAGGTGCTTCCTCACGTATCACAATTCGTGGTCAAAACTCGCTTGTAGGAAACAGTCAGCCTTTATTCGTAGTGGATGGTATTCCGATTGATAACCGTCAAACAAATGCCTCAGCTAACTTGAATGATTCTGATGGTAGCCTTTTATTTACAGGTGCTGGTTCGAACAGAGTTGTCGACATTGACCCTAGTATTATCGAAAGCACAAGTGTATTAAAGGGTGCTGCTGCAACTGCAATTTGGGGTGCAAGAGGTGCAAACGGTGTAATTTTGATTACTACTAAAAAAGGAAAAAAAGGAAAACCAAAATTTAATTTTTCTTCTAGTCTAAACTTAAATCAAGCTATTGTTAGAGGGTATCAAGACCAATATTTACAAGGAACATCAGGACAGTTTCATAATGGACTTCCTGCTGACGAGGGAGGATTTGTATTCCAATCACTTGGTCAAAATGGGCAAGTAATTGGAACATCTTGGGGGCCCAATAGAAATGATATTAGCGACAGTACTTTAAAATACCTAGGACAGCCTCAAATCTACGACCCTCGTGCAGATTTCTTCCGTATAGGACAAACGTATGACAATGTACTTAGTGTCTCGGGTGGTTTTAGTAAGTATGTATATCGTGTTTCTTTTAGTAATCGTCAAGAACAAGGTATCGCACCTGGTAATGATTTAGGTCGTAATAACCTATCTATCAACTTTGGTAGCCAGTCTGAAAGCAAGTTTAACTTTCAAACTTCAATCAACTACTTTAATACCAAAACAACACGTCTTGCAGAAGGAAATGGAGATGCTGCTTATATGTTTACACTTTCAAGATGGCCTATTAGTAGTGATATTAATGACTATGTAAAGGAAGATGGTTTTACACAAAAAACTTTTGAACAAAACACAAATAATCCTTTATGGCTTGCCAAAAATAATAATTTCACATCTTCTGTAAACCGTTTGTTTGTAAATGCAACTGTTAATTACAAAGTAAACTCTTGGATTACAGTATATAACCGTGTAGGAGTAGATACATATCAAGATTTACAAGGGCAAAAGACAAATGTAGGTACTATTGGACGTATAGAGGGACGTATGTACGATGCAACAGCAAACAATACAGCGATAGATAACACACTATATGCTGTTATGCAAAAACAAATCAATGATGATTTTGAATTTTCTAGTACAGTAGGACACAACCTAAACTTACGTTCGTTTGAAATGAACGTACTTCGTGGTGTTGGGTTAGGAGAACGTGATAATTACAACTATGAAGATACACAAGTAAGATTAGATGTACTTCCTAGTATTGAAAAAGTACGATCTACAAGTGTATTTGCTACAGCAAAAATGGGTTATAGAGAAAAATTTTATGTAGAGGTTACGGGACGTAATGACTGGTTCTCTACTCTTGAAGCAGGTAACCGTTCTGTATTTTATCCTTCTATTTCTAGTAATACCGTTCTTTCTGAACTTATTCCTGCTCTTCCAAAAAATATCATATCCTATTGGGGAGTTCGTGCTTCGTATGCACAAGCAGGTAGCGCAGCAGAGCCATATGTTACTCGTCAGTTGTATTCTCGTACAGATCCTTCAGATGCAACAAGAGGATCAATCGCTGTATTTGACGGACAAGAGATAATAGGTTTCAATAGAAGCTCAAGAGCAGCAGAACCAAACCTTACTCACGAACTAAAAACTGAATTTGAAGTAGGTACTGATATAAAACTTTTCAAAGGAACGTTACGTGCAGATTTTGCTTACTACAATAGTAAAGTTACAAATCAGATTGTACCAGCAGAAATTTCAGGTACTACTGGATTTTCTTCTCGCTGGATAAATGGTGGTGTGATAAGCAACAAAGGTGTAGAATTGATGATTACGGCAGATGTATTCAAACTTATCAAAAAGAAAATGCCTATTGATTGGGAAATCTCAGTAAACTACTCTCGTAACCGTTTCGAACTTGTAAGTCTTCAAGAAGGAATTGAATCTTTATACTTGGGAGGTTTTACAAGTCCACAAATTCGTGTTGATAGAAACTTTGGATATGGTGTAATTTGGGGTTCTCGTTTTGAAAGAAATGATAAAGGAGAATTACTTATCGATAGTAGTGATGGATTACCTATACAGGCAGAAAGTCTAGGCCCTATCGGAAATACAATGCCTGATTGGTTAGGTTCTATTCGTAATACATTCTCGTATAAAGGATTAAGTCTTACTGTATTTTTTGATGGTCGTTTTGGTGGTGATATCCTTAATATGGATTTAAACTATACTACTCGTCAAGGAACTGCTTTAATTACAGAAAATCGTAACAATGTAGTAGTTTGGAAAGGCGTAAAAGAAGATGGAACTCCTAACGACATCCCTGTTATTGCTAACCAAAGTTATTATATAAATTTCTTCTCTCAGACAGATGAGTTGTTTATTGAAGATGCTAGTTTCATTAAGTTACGTGAACTTTCTCTTTCATATACTTTACCTAAAAAGTTAATGGAAAAATGGCCTATCGAAACACTTTCTTTCACAGCAACAGGAAGAAACTTATACATCTCTTCTAACTTTAGTTATTTTGATCCAGAAGGTAGTTTATACGGTTCGGGTAATGCACAAGGTTTTTACCATGCCGTTACACCAGGTACTCGTACCTATGCTTTCGGATTGAATGTTACTTTCTAAATTAGTACTATAATAAAGGAAGTAGATTTTAAAGTAAAAAACTACTTCCCTTCAACTATAAAAAATTAGTCTCAAAAAAATTTATACTATTTCTAAAATATTATGAAAAAAATAAATATATATATACTTTCATTGCTTCTAATGGGTGCATTTTCGCTTTCTTCTTGCGAACAACTATTAGATGTAAATGAAGACCCTGTAAACCCAACAGAGGTTACAGAAGAACAACTCCTTACAGGAATTCAATCCAACTTTTCTTTTGAGGTTCTTGGAGGAGTTTCTGCTCGTATGGCTGCAGGTATGGTGCAACAAACACGTTATCCTGTTGTAGGAAGCTATGATGATTATGTCATTACTGAAAATGAGGTAGATGGATTTTGGAATGACTTCTCCTATGTAGGCGTAATGGCAAACTGTAAAGTACTATCAGAACAAGCACTTGCAAACAACAAAAAATATCATGCAGCTATTGCTAAAATAGTTTGGGCGCAAAATATGGCTTTGATTACTGATGCTTTTGGCAATGCTCCATTTTCTCAAGCATGGCAACCAGAAATATATCCTTTTCCAGCTTATGATACGCAAGAGGAAATCTATATTAGTATTCAAAATCTATTAGATGAAGCTATTGCACACATTAATGACGTAGATCAATCAGCAGAAGTACCTAGTACAGATGATTTGATTTATGGTGGAGATATGCAAAAATGGCGTAAGTATGCCTTTGGATTGAAAGCTCGTTTTTATATGCACCTTACTAATGCACCAGGGTATAATGCAGCAACACAATCACAACTTGCACTAGATGCACTAGCTCAAAGCTTTACTAGCAATAGTGATAATGCACTTTATCAATATTCTAGTCAATTATTGCAAGAAAACCCTTGGAATCAATATGCTGTAAACGAAAGATGGAATACATTTACTACGGCAACCAATAAGCACAAAAATGCTGTTAGTAGAAATAAAGATATTCGTCTTTTAGTACACATGACTAAAGCCAATCTTGAAAGAGATGCCTTTATTCTTCCTACAGGGGAAACACCAGAAACAGTAGCACCTTCTGATATTTCTGTTAATGCTCAAGCCTACGCAGAGGGCATTTCTTTGTTAGGAGTACTTTATGCAGCACCAGACTCTCCACTTCCATGGCTTATGTATTCAGAGATTAAATTTTTAGAAGCAGAAGCATTATTTCATCTTGGAAGAGCAACAGAGTCAAGTACAGCACTTGTAGAGGCTGTTAGAGCTGATCTTGAGTTTGCACGACCTGCACTAGCTAAAATATCTAAAACTTCTTTTGATGAAGCAATTTTGGCTAAACCTGAAAATATTGACTTTATGATTAATTTTTATTTGGGAGCAATAGCAGATATATCACCTACTTCAAATAACTATTATAAACAAATGATGCAAGAAAAATTCATCGCTTGTGATTTTCTTAGTTTTGAAGCATATAATGATATGCGCCGTGCAAACTTAGATATTGTAGTATCTGATAGATCTGTGCTTAAAGACAGATATGATTATGACGGTATAGCGTTACGATTCCCTTACCCTAGTTCAGAATGGCAGTATAATCCTAGAAACGTAGGCGCACAAAATGTTCCTTTAGGATTTTCGTCTATGCTTGTGCCTGTATGGTGGGATTCGGCAGAATAATTAAAACAATTAAACTCATCAAAAAAATGCTATTACTTATTTCAAGTTGGGATAAGTAGTAGCATTTGATTAAAAAATTAAAAATCAAACTATAATATTATGCGTATTTTTCAATCATTTTTAGCAACTACTTTGCTAATAGGAGTTGCGCTTCTCAGTTGGAACTGTGTACCCGAAGATGAAACAATCAGACAACAAACAGATATTTTCTATGTAATAGCACCACTTCCTGATACTGTTTTTATAAAAGGACAAGGAGCTATTACCTTTGAAATAGAAACTTCAGACGGTCTCAATGCTGACAAGATAGCAGAAGTTAATTTTTACAAAAGCTTAGAAGAGCCAGTAACATTAGGTTCTGAGCAAACAGTAAAAGGAGAAGAGTCGTTTTTAGCTAAGACTTCTCAAATACCAGGCGAAATAAGTTTTAGTACTTCAGACCTACTTGCAGGAACGGGTTATACATCTGAAGATCAAATACCGGGAGGTGCATTTTGGAATATTCGTTGGGAAGTTACCTCTGGAGGTAAAACACTAAGTCCTACAGATACAACAAAAGTAAGATTTAGCTGTCCATCAACAATGGAAGGTAGATATATCGCAACAAATGACTTTTGTGCAACGACTCCTCTAGAACTCAATATCATTAAAGATACTGTTAGTGGAAGACAAGATAAATATATCATTCCTGATATCACAGCAAATCATCTGAATGAATGTGTAGGAGAAGGAATTCCTATTTTCATGACTATTACAGAAGCCTGTAATTCTATTGAACCACAATCAAGTGTTTTCTTTGGTCTTCGTTGGAATTTACTAGGAGGAACATGGGATGGAAACAATACATTTACTCTTCGTTGGACAGATACTTATACCTTGAACGGAACAGTAGTAACTTCTACATTTGTACGGCAATAGCTAGGTTAATAAAAAATCAAAAAACTAAAAGCGAAACAATCTGTTTCGCTTTTTTTATGGTCAATAAATCAAAATAATAAACTATGAACTCAATTAGTATTTTAGGCTGTGGTTGGCTTGGATTAGAAGCAGCTAAATTTTTTATAGAAAAAGGCATACAAGTAAACGGCTCAACTACTTCTAAAGAAAAACTAGAAATTTTAGAAGCCGAAAATATAAAACCATATCATTTAGAATTGAATGAAGAAAATATAACTACATTTCAATCTAATTCTAAAAACTATTTTAAAGATTTTTTTGAAACAGATATTGCTTTGATAAATATTCCACCTCCAAGAGAAGACAAGCAGTTTTATAAAACTCAAATGGAATTTATCGCAACTCATTTACTAGAAAATGAGAATGCAACTAAAAAAGTGATTTTCATTAGTTCCACTTCTGTTTATAAAGATTATGATTCAAAACTCAATAAGGAAGTTATTGAAAGCGATGTTCAAGAGCTAGAAGAAGCCAACCGAAAAGATATCTTTGAAGCTGAAAATGTATTTATTCAAGCGAGTAAAATAGTAGATTTTCAAGTTGTTGTGTTACGAGCAGGTGGACTTATGGGAGCAGAGCGAGTAGCAGGAAAGTATTTTGCAGGTAAAAAGGACTTAAATACAGGTCATATTCCTGTAAATTTCATACATAGAAAGGATTTGATAAACATTATTTCAGTAATTTTTGAAAAAATAAATAAAAAAACCCTATTTAATGATAAAAAAGGCAACAAACATGAAGTATTTAATGTGGTCTGTCCAATTCATCCAATACGACAAAAAGTCTATCAAAAGAATGCAATAGACTACAATTTTGAATCTCCCACCTTTCAAAACAACGAACAAATGCTTGATTATAAGCTAATTAACTCCAATAAATTACAAAAAAAATTAGGATATGAATTTATCTATCCAAATCCATTATATTTTCCGATAGAAAGTTAATTTTAAAGTTAATTTCAAGTAAAAACATAAATAAAGGTACTTCAAAATGATAAATTTCCATTTTGATAAAAGCAGCATTTTTTCGGTAAAAGCTATTAAAAACCTTAACTTTGTGTTCATATAAGATTGACTCATTCCCTTAAAATGATTCAAGACTCATAAAATTGTGAAATGATTTTAGTATTAAATTCTTAAAATAAATTTTTGATTTAATAAAAAACATCTCCCAAAACTACTCACTAGACTAATTAATCTATGAAACTCAAAAAATTAATTCTTTTTCAGCTTACTCTTTTCTTTGGTTTGGCAATTATGGTTGCTTGTGAACGTAACGAAGAATGTGCTTTAGGTGCTGCACCAAACGCTAAAAAAGATTCCAAAAAAATAGAAGTTTCTCAAATTTCTCAGTATTCAGTTACTTCCACTACTCAAATCATTAAATAACATTCAAACGCTACAAATCAGTCATTTAATTCTATATCCCCTTTTTATTCTATTAAAGAAATTGTATTTCGTAGCGTTTTGATTTTACAAGTACCCTTAAAAACTTATTTTAATCTTATCTGATTAGAATAAGCTTTTTTTGTACAAACTCTTTTCTATTATTTGTTTTATTCTATTTCTTTTTTGATTAATTTA